>JBBDZW010000032.1:0-2672 GCA_040899895.1 Minisyncoccota bacterium | reverse complement strand
AGAGCTTTTTGCGATGTTCGGGAAGCTAGGCCGCACAAGCGTTGGAAGGAACACAAAAAAAGATTTTACCCCATAATAAAACGAAAAATACGGTTTTAGGGGGCAGAAATCAGGAGTTAGTGAAAAATCCACCCCAAGAGGGAAAAAAGAAAAAACAGGTGAGCATTTCCATGGTAAAATAGTAGTAGCAAACAACACATTCAACCAAGGAGGTTCACCTGTATGGCTATTATACCACAACTCCGCATTTTTGGCTGGAAAGAGATCGAAGAATTAGGTGATTTAAAACGGCTGCGTCTCGTGCTGGAATATATGCCGGACGAAAAACTTATGAGGCAGCTGGAACAAGAGCGCTATAAAGGTCGGGATGATTATCCGGTGCGAGCCATGTGGAATTCCCTATTGGCAGGAATAGTCTTCCAACACGAAACTATAGAAAAACTGCGGCGGGAATTAGCTCGCAACGGACAATTACGAGAAATGTGCGGTTTTTTTAATCAGGTACCCCCGGCATGGGTGTATACGCGATTTTTGAAAAAGATATTAAAACATACCGAAGAAGTGGATAAGATTTTCGAAAAGCTGGTTAAGCAGATGCGGGAACTATTGCCTGACTTCGGCAAGCACCTGGCCGTAGACAGCAAAGCTATCCCCTCTTTTGCCAGGCGGAAGAATGGGAACGAGACAACGGATGGCAGGCGGGATACAGATGCCAATTACGGGAAAAAAGAATACCGGGGACAGAACAAAGATGGCAGCCTCTGGGAAAAGATCGTGAAATGGTTTGGCTATAAACTGCATTTAGTCGTTGATGCCACCTATGAATTGCCCGTAGCCTATAAAGTCACCAAAGCCTCGGCCTCAGACGCGAAAGAAGGGCACGCCTTACTTGAACAGCTAAAAGAGAAACAGCCGGAGATTTTACGGATAGCAGAAACCTGGACCGCCGACAAAGGCTATGATGATACAAAACTGATCGAGAAGTGTTGGGATCAGTATCAAATCAAACCGGTGATCGACATACGCAACATGTGGAAAGACGGGGAAGAAACGCACTTGCTTAGCGGAAAAACCAATGTAACCTATAGCTATAAAGGCAACGTTTACTGCTATTGCCCGGAAACAAATACCAAACGAGAAATGGCCAATGGGGGATTTGAAAAAGACCGCAACACCTTAAAGAAATTATGTCCGGCCAGGCAGTACGGAATCATCTGCCAGGGCCAAGCGCTATGTCCGGTAGCACAAGGGCTTCGCATCCCGCTATCGGAAGATCGAAGAATCTTCACGCCGATTGATCGGGCAAGTTACAAGTGGAAAAAGGAGTATAATAAACGCACTAGCGTAGAACGAGTGAACAGCCGGTTAGACGTCTCCTTTGGCTTTGAACTGCACACCATCCGGGGAATGAACAAGATGAAAATAAGGTGTGGATTGGCGCTAGGTGTTATGCTAGCCATGGCTGTAGGGCGAATTAAAGAGAAACAAGAAGAGAAAATGCGAAGTCTAGTGGCAGCTGCCTAAACTATTATCCACCTTAAGGATAACCTTTTCGCGAAGAAATCCACACTAAAATGTGGACAAGGGGAGAAGTACGCCTATTATTAGGGTAAATTAAGGAAAATAATTAAATCAATAAAAAAATATGTCATTATTTCATGTAGACCTGTTTCAATTTACCCATTGAGAGCACTTGATCTGTGACTAAAAACCAAAAAAATCTTGCAAAGCAAAAAGCTCATTTATATTATTACTTGCCAAGACTTTATATAATATGATAAAATGTCTACTGTTAGATATTTTTTACAACTAACAGGAGGAAATATAAAATGGCAAAATGTGATATTTGTGGTAAAGGTCCACAATTTGGCAATAAAATAAGCCACTCTCATAGAGTTACTAAAAGAATGTGGCATCCCAATATACAAAAAATAAAAACAAATATTGATAATACCGTAAAAAGAATTAATATCTGTACTAAATGCTTAAAAGCTAGTAAGGTAAAGAAAAGCTCTTAACCATACCATTCTTTAAGTTTATAAATAATTTCATTAGTTATCCAGTCAGGAGTAGAGGTACCACTGGCAATTCCAACTTTACCTTCAGGATAAAACCATTTATATTTTAGTTGGTTTTTAGTTTCAATATGATAAGTCTTTACTCCCTGATTCTTGCCTATTTCTGCTAATCGAGTTGTATTAGCGCTTTCTTTTCCTCCAATCACCAACATCACATCTACTTCTTTTGCCAACTCAAGTACGCTCTTTTGTCTTTCCGTGGTAGATTTACATATTGTATTAAATATTCTTAATTCCTCAGCTCTGTTTAACAGGGCAGATGATAATTTAAAAAAATCATAAATATTTTTGGTGGTTTGAGATATAAAACCAATTTTTTTCTTTGTGGTTATCTTCTCTACATCGGGAATTGAATTTATTACTAAAGCATTGTTTTGAATCGTATCCAATAAACTTAGTACTTCGGGATGTTTTTTGTCTCCATAGACAACTATAAAATAGTCCTTCTCGTATAAATAACGCGCTATTTTTTGTACTTTTCTAACATATGGACAGGTAGTGTCAACTACCGATAATTTTTTTTGGTAAGCTTTTTTAAGCATTGTAGGAGAAATACCGTGCGCCCTGGTTATAACCGTGCCTTCTTCCGGAACT
>JBBDZW010000031.1:0-2675 GCA_040899895.1 Minisyncoccota bacterium | reverse complement strand
ATTATTCCCAAAGACGGCAACGCGGTCAGCCGCTTCTTTTTCTCCGAGACCCTTGTCGATATCCGTGCCCAAATTCCGGGATACCTCCGCCGCTTCCTGGCCCCAGAAAGAATGTTTGATGGTGTCTTTTGAAATCACCAATTAATAATAACAAAACACCTCGGTTCGTCGAGGCGTTTTGTGTCGATTAATTTTTAGAATAGGACAAGCAGAGCTATCAAAACGGAAAAAACAGCCGTGCTTAAGCACCACTCGCAAAGTTCTTTGAGCTTAAATATCTGGATCAAGATCAAAATTAAAGAGAACAACGCAGCCACGGATACCACCGAACGAAAAATATTTTTCGTGAAATCCGTGTTCATGTCCGGCGCAACCATCAGTACCGCCGAAGAGACAGCCACGGCCGAAAAATATGTAAGCCCAAGAACCTCATTGGGGATGCCCAATAAAGTGGAGTACCGACTAAAAACAACCTTATTGCAGTCGTCCCCGAGATAGCAGACCAGGCGCTCTCGCCGGCTCTTCTTGTATTGGATATAAGCGGCCACAGAGAACCCCAGAACCGCCAAGATCGTAATAATAAGATATCTGTCCATATGAATGTTTATTAACATTTATTTTAGTAAAGGTTAATAGTTACGAGTAAATTGTTTACATATTCCGTTACACCGCCCCGGAATATTCTTCTTACTTTACTTATTGAATTTGACCTTGATACCCTCTATCCAGCCGGCTATCTGCCTGGCCAGCATTGAACTGGCTCTGACCCTTATTCTCAACAGGCCGAACTCTGATCTTTTGGCAGATGTTACCCGATTGCGGTCTTTGCTGTTCCGCCTTCCTGACTTGGCGGATTTATAAAAATATATGTGAGAAAAGTGGCCTCTGGAAAAACCCGTGACAACGGACCAATGGTTTTTTATTTTGTCGAGCGAGCCCTTCTTATCCTTGCTAACAAAAATATCGAATTTAATTTCTTCGTCTTGTATCTTCCCTATCTCCAAAAGCCATTTCAAAAATAATTTTATAAGATCGGGGTCGGAACTCGTAAAACGAACTCCCTTGCGAAGATCGCTGTCGTTGCCAAGCAAAAACCTCTCCCTCCAATATAGCATAATGCCCATCAGCCAGAGTTCTCTTTTGGTTATTCCCCCGATCTCTTTCGCCGACGACTTTTTTATTTCTTCTATTTCGCCCAAAATCCGCGAGACCCGTTTCCCCACGTTGGACTTTGCGACCTGAGAACGCTTCGCTTTCAATTTTTCCGCCTGCTCGTCCGAGAGTTCGATGCCTTTCAGCCAGTATGCGACGGTGGACCGAGGGACGTTAATCGAATTTTGGATGTCGGAATACGAAAGTCCCTTCTTCCGAAGCTCGATGGCGATGCCTTTTTTGAACCTAATGGGGGTCTGGACCACGGTGTTTACTTAATACTAATATACTATCAAAATCCAAACGAGGCGTAAACAGAGATATAAACAGCCACTCCCCCATTTATGTGAGGGTGGTCCTTATTAAATCCAACTTCTTTTCACGGCGCCAACCTTTGATTTCAGCTTCACGTCTTCGAGCCAAAACTAGGGTTGGAAATTCTTCGGAGTACTTTAGAACCACTGGCCTGCGTAACTTTGTATAGTGTGCACCCCATTTTGACTCATTGTGCTGCTTTATACGTTTATCTAAATCGTTTGTACACCCAACATATAAAGATTTATCTTCACACTCTACAATGTAAACAAAAAATTTCATATATTTGCCCCTCGTCGCTTCGCTCGCTCGGGGACTTCGATTTTTAGCACTTCGTTCCAGATCCGTTTACAGATTGGTCAAAGATACTGAATGAAATGAAGTGTCGCAGACACTGAGATTTGAACGAAGTGAAAATCGAAGTGCTGCCGGGCTTGGATTCGAACCAAGATGAACGGATTCAGAGTCCGCTATCCTACCGTTAGATGACCCGGCAATATCTGGCCTTATTATACAATAAAACCCCGCCTTTTCAATAAAAGGCGGGGTGAGAAAGCGTTTTTCAGCGCCTATTCGTTTCCAGCTTCTTTGTCTATTCTAACCATATTTCTGGATTCTTCATTGGTGATGAAGCCCATTACTTCCATATGGGCCAGAACCCAGCCAATCCATCGGGCAGCCTTGGTGCGATCTCTGGTGTTTTTTACCTCATCAAGCATCCAAAGAATGTGTTGGCACAGCCTGCAAAAATCGGTGGATTCAGTTTCCCCAATATCATCCCGATGTCTTATCACCTCAACGATATTTATGGAATTAAGATCGCTTTTTTTGGATTCAATCCTGAAAAATCTCCTCCGAATCATTGCTCTCATTTTACTGGTTGTATACGGGTACAAAGACATAAAAACCTAACTGTAAAGAACTTAGAGAATATTATACAAGAAATAATTAAATTTTCAAGAAGCGCCTTATGGCGATGAAACTGGAAGCCACCCCCAAGAGAATGCCGACGAAGGCGATGAGAAATATAAATTGAAAAGAATTGGAAACGAAATATCCGATTAAACTTACTCCGGGCATTAACAATTCCACTTTGGGAGATATAAAATAGGTCACAGGATAAAATACCACCAAGGTGACCGCGGATGCTAAGTCGCCATAAAGACCACCCTCTACAAGATACGGGGCTTTGATGTGCCAATTAGAAC
>JBBDZW010000030.1:0-19339 GCA_040899895.1 Minisyncoccota bacterium | reverse complement strand
TCCAACGCGCTTGAAAAAGAGCGCGGTATTACCATTTACGCCAAAAACACCTCAATTTTTTATCCTTCGGTGGACTCAGGACGTGCCGTAACGAAAATAAATATCGTAGATACTCCCGGTCATGCCGATTTCGGCTCCGAGGTTGAACGAGTTCTGCGTTCAATAGATTCTGTGCTTCTGGTTGTTGACGCTCAGGAAGGACCTATGCCTCAGACAAGGTTTGTTTTAAAGAAGTCGTTGGAACTTGGATTAAGGCCGATAGTTGTCATAAATAAGATAGATAAGCCAGCCGCCGATCCGGCTAAGTGCGAGGAGCAGGTTTTGGAACTTTTTTTGGAATTAGGAGCCAACGACGAACAAGCTGATTTTCCAATTGTTTATGCCATAGGCAGGCAGGGAATAGCCAAGAAAAAGTTAACGGATGAATCATCCGACCTCACCCCGCTTTTAGATACCATTCTTGAATACGTAAAACCAGCTTCATCAGACGAACTGGCTCAGAAATCGCTCCGGATGCAACCGTTTAATTTAGGTTACGATAATTTTCTTGGCCGGCTTGCGGTTGTCCGTATATATGAAGGGAATGTTTCGCCCGGTCAGCAAGTCTTTATAAAAAAGACAAACGGCGAAACTCGTTCCGGAAAATTAACCAAAGTTTTTACATTTGAAGGAGTTCAAAAAAAAGAGCTTGAAAATGTCGGCGCCGGAGATATTGTTATGATTGCCGGGTTACCCGATATATATATTGGAGAGACAATAACCAGCGACCAAAACGCCGAACCTCTTCCAGCCATAGCAGTTGACGAGCCGACCATCACCCTTAATTTTGTTGTTAATAATTCTCCTTTTGCCGGACGGGAAGGGAAGTTTGTTACATCAAGACAGATTAGGGAGTATCTTGAAAGAGAATTAGAAGTCAATGTCGGCTTAAGAGTTGACTTTGCTTCCAACGAGCGTTTTATAGTATCGGGACGGGGCGAACTCCACATTGTTATTTTGCTTGAAAATATGAGACGGTCCGGTTTTGAGCTTCAGGTTTCACAGCCTCAGGCCATTATTAAAGAAATTAACGGCTCAAAGAGTGAGCCGTTTGAGGAAGTTATCGCCGACATTCCTTCCGAATATCAAGGCCCGATAATTGAGGGCTTGAGTAGGAGAGGTTTCAGAATGAAAGACATGCGCATTGAGGGTGGCGACACCGTCCGCTTGTCATTTGAGGGTCCGACCAGAGGATTCCTGGGATATCGGAATCAATTCATAGTGAACACCAAAGGCAGAGGAATATTGTCTTCTCGGTTTTTGGAATTCAGGCCGATGTTCACCGGAAACATAGAGAAACGTTCAACGGGTTCAATGATATCAATGGAAAACGGCAAAGCATTGGCTTACGCATTGTGGAATCTTCAAGAGAGAGGAACTTTGTATATCCAGCCGAATACGGAAGTTTATGAAGGCATGGTTATTGGCAACACTTCAAAGGGAGAAGAAATGGCGGTCAATCCGATAAAGGGTAAAAAACTGACCAACATGCGAGCTTCCGGTTCGGACGAATCCATAATTCTTATTCCGCCGGTGGAATTGACCATTGAGCGGGGGCTTGAGGTTATGTCTGAGGACGAGTATCTTGAGATTACACCCAAGGATGTCCGCTTAAGAAAACAGCATGCAACACACTGATAATCCAAAGAGTTTTTATGGCTTAGGCATTGCTCCGGCCTTGCTTCAGATTTTAGAAAATCTCAAATACACCACCCCGACCCCAATACAGCACCAAGCTATTCCCGTTGCCATAGAAGGCAAAGATGTTATTGGCGTCGCTCAAACCGGAACCGGAAAAACCTTGGCTTTCGGCATTCCAATGCTTCAGACCATTTCTCAAACAAAGGGCCGAGGTCTTGTGGTTCTTCCGACAAGAGAACTTGCTCTTCAGGTTGAAGATGTTTTGCATAAAATAGGAAAATCATTCGGACTTAGAACGGCAGTATTGATTGGAGGCGCTTCAATGGGCCCTCAAATCGGTTCGTTAAAAAGAGACCCTCATGTGATCGTTGCTACTCCCGGACGTTTAAATGACCACCTTCAACAGAAGACAGTATCTTTGGATAGAGTAAGCATTCTTGTTTTGGATGAGGCCGACAGAATGCTTGATATGGGATTTTTGCCCCAGATACAAAAAATATTGAATTTTCTTCCCAAAGAGCGTCAGACAATGCTTTTTTCAGCAACTCTCCCGCCTTCAATTATGAGGATAGCGACTCATCATATGAAATTGCCGCTTCACATTGAGATATCACCTTCAGGAACCGCCGCTGAAGGAGTGATGCAAGAAATATTTATAGTAAGAAAAGATTCCAAAATGCGTCTTTTTGAGAAAATCCTAAATGATTACAAGGGTTCGGTTTTGGTTTTCACCCGTACCAAATACGCGGCGTCCCGCATCGCCAAAGCTGTCCGAGCCATGGGGCACACTGCCGCCGAAATTCACTCCAACCGTTCCCTCGGTCAGAGAAAAGACGCTTTAGCCGGTTTTAAAAGAGGAAATTACCGCGTTTTGGTCGCTACTGATATAGCGGCCCGAGGCATTGACGTCCAGAATATAGAACTAGTACTAAATTATGACCTGCCTTCCCATTCGGATGATTACGTCCACCGGATTGGACGCACGGGCCGGGCTGGAGCGGATGGTCATGCTATTTCATTTGCTCTTCCGGAAGAACGATCGGAGGTCAGAAGCATAGAACGGCTTATTAGAAAGAATTTAAACATTTCCCAACTTCCCGAGCTTCCACCGGAAAGCCAAAAACTTAGCGAACATCTTTACAAAGAAAGCCAAAGGCCTCGCCAAGATTTTGGACAGCGACGCCCTGGTCGTCCTGGTGGATATCAAGGCCAAAGAAGTTTCAATCGAGGCCCTCGCCGTTCCGGACACAGATGATATTTTGGAGTGGTTTTTGAATTCAGGCTCAAATTTGGTAAAATATCAATATGGTAAAAAATGTGAAAATAAATGTCTGGCCGATAATCATTATCGTGCTGTTTTTTGGTTCGTCCTGGTTTTATCTGGCCGGTTTTGAGTTCCCTTGGCGCGGTGACAAACCACCTGTTTCACTACCGGCGTTTTCAAAGACGCCAACAACTACACCGACAACTACAATCAGGACCACCTCATCACCAAAGGTCTCTCCAAAGGCCACGATACTGTTTAACGTCCCGTTCGCCCCCCAGGCGCCATTCGGTGAATGGTCTGATGACCGCCAGCAGGATGGCTGTGAAGAGGCCTCGGCTATGATGGCTATGCATTGGATTAAGGGCGACACATCCATTACTCTTGAAGAGGCCAAACGCGAAATTCTTGCCATTGCCGACTGGCAACAGGCGGAATATGGCAATTATCACGACACCTCAATAGAGGATACGGTAAAAAGGATATTCAACAAGTATTATAATTATAACAATGTCAGGGCCGAGAAAAACATAACCGCCGATGACATAATTAAAGAGCTGGAAAAGGGCAACCTTGTTATTGTTCCGGCTGATGGCATAGCGCTAAACAACCCCCACTTTACCCCTCCGGGCCCGGAAAGACACATGCTTGTTATTGTCGGTTATGATTACTCAAAAGCGGAATTCATTACCAACGACCCCGGCACCAAGTTTGGGAAGAGCTATCGCTATGGCAAGGACGCGCTGTTCGGTGCCATAAGGGATTATCCGACCGGAGACCATCTTCCCATCGTGGGAAGGGGTAAGAACATGATAGTGGTTGAAAAATAAATAATCGTCAGCACTTGTGGATTACTCTTGGGGACGGTTGTTGTATAATTAAGTTATGAAAAAATACTTTATTTTAGTGTCGGTGTTTGCGGTTATTTTCGTTTCGGTCAGCCTCATGTTTGTTGTTGCCGCCAAAGGGCAAGGCCAACTGATGAGCCAGGAGTATCGCAGTGACGTTGCCGATATCGTCCAAAAGCTGACAAATATTGCCGGCAGGGACAGCAAAATAGGTGTGGAGGTACGAGCAATCGCTAAGGAGCAGTCAAATGCAGTTGAGAAATCCGACGAAGCCATTAAGGCCGTGGAAGACAGAAGTGGGTGGAAAACCTTTTTTATCGGCACTGACTGGAAGAGTATCGGGCAGTTGAGAAGCCAGCTCGTTACAACCGCTAACCATATCAATCGCTTAATGAAAGCCAGAGATAGGGCTACCAGTGAAAGCGTAAAAAATGAACTTGATGCCCAGATAAAATCTCTTCAGGACACAGTGGCAAAAATGGAGGTCTTCGTCAAAGAAAATGAAGGCAAGTTAAGCTTACTCGGTTGGGCGGTGCGATTGTTCAATTAATGTCCAGCTTTAGCAACAAGAGGTGGGAAGATTATCTCATAAAAGGATTGCGCATATCTCTCGGTCTTATTTTTGTCTGGTTTGGAACGCTCAAGGTTGCCGGATACAATCCTGTATTTGAAATAGTCAATTCAACTTTTCCATTTTTTGCGGCGGGGGCGGGGAATATTATTCTTGGTTTAGCAGAAACGGCTATCGGGGTTGGGTTGTTGTTTAACGTTTTTTCTGTTTTTGTTCATGTAATTTTAATTCTCCACCTCCTCGGGACTTTTACGACCTTTATTTTTGCTCCACGGCTGATGTTCGATCCTTATTTCCCGATCCTAACTTTCTCCGGTGAATTCGTTTTCAAGAATGCTACTCTTGCCATGGCGGGATTAGTGGTTCTTGCTCACGAAAGGAGGTGGAGGGCTTATTGAATTACGTTTTTATGCAGACGTTTATGGGCTTCTTACTCTTTTTCGGTTGACTTAAGGCGTCAAATGCGGATTTTTGTTTTTTTCTGATAAACTTATGGGAATGGATAACTACGTCAAAACAATAAAAAAGTTCCACGAACAGTTTTCTTTTGAGCCGGAAATAATTAACGAAGACAAACTTGTTCGGAAAGATAAGATAATAATAGCCGGGATGGGAGGTTCCCGTCTGGTCGGCGATATTTTAAGGATGTGGAAGCCCGACAAAGAGATTATCGTTCACTCCGATTACAATTTGCCGGCCGTGTCGCGGGAACGCCTCAATGACTCTCTTATAATTGCCAATTCCTACTCCGGGAACACTGAAGAAACAATAGACGCGGCCCTGAAAGCCCTGGAATTGGGCTTAAGTTTGGCTGTGGTTGCCGGAGGAGGCAAATTGATAGACATAGCCAATGGAAACGGTCTGCCTTACGTTAAGGTTCCTGCCGACCATGTGCCGGCCAGGTCTGATCTGGGGCACGATCTGCTGGCCATTTTAAAAGTAATAGGAGATGACGACGGTCTGGCTGAAGCATCACTCCTGAAAACGATGAACGGGGAGGAGCTGGAAGACCAAGGGAAAGATTTGGCTGCCGCTCTGCAAGACAAGATATCTGTCATTTATACATCAGAAAGGAACATGGAGCTGGGGTATATCTGGAAAATTATATTGAATGAGACCGCAAAAGTTCCCGCCTTTTGCAACAGGTTTCCGGAACTTAACCACAACGAAATTGCCGGTTCCGAGTCCGAAATGTCCAAAAATTTCCATTTTGTATTTTTAAGAGATGTCGACGACGACAGGACGGGGAGAATTGGCTTAAGAATGGAAAAATTGGACGAAATATACGGGAGAAAAGACCTGCCGGTTACGAAACTAGAGCTGGAAGGGGAGAGCCATCTGAAAAAAATATTCTCGTCAATAGTTTTAGCTCATTGGACGGCCTATTATTTGGCCAAATACTATAAAGTCGACCCCGAAAAAACGGAGATCATCGAGGAATTCAAAAAATGATGTTAAGGGTGCCCCTTAACACTTAACAAGAGAAGAATTTAAAAAGCCCTTTAGGGCTTATGAAAAATACGGTTTCAACCGGCGGACCGTTTCTTCACCGAGCTTTTTGTCGAGCTCCGGGTCCATCTCGCGCCAGTTGGCTCGTTCGGGATGGCCGAGGGCGTCCGCGGCGATGATGCGCAGATACTGCGGGGGAGCCGGAGGATTCCAGCAGACCCTTGCCCGGGCGCCAGTGGTCGTCCAGAAAAGGTAGGGCTCTTTTCGTTCCCGATAGAGATCCTGCAGTTGGTCCAGTTGGATCTCTTGTATCTCGGCGGATGGAAAATCACTTTGTATCCTGCGCGTCATGTTGATAACAGCCGGGATTGCGTGGATATGGGCGTGTTTGACGGTCTGTCCGACGATTCCGTGTTCGAAAGTGGTTACTTGGGGAAGAACAGAGCCGCCGCCGTATTCTTTCCAGAGCGAGCGTACGGTCCGTCGCAGGAATTCGCGTCCCTTTTCTGAAACGTTGGTCAAATCACCTATGCAGGAGACATGCTCCTTGGGTATAACCAGCACATACCCTCCGATTATTTGTCCGAGGGTAGCAATGAGGTAAAAGTCCTCATTTTCAGTAATGAGCCGGTCCTGGAATTTGGTCCGGTCGCAAAAGGGACAATTGGCTTCCACAAAACCTCAAAATCAAAAAGAACAATTGAGGCCATATTAAAATAAAAGCGAGCCGAAAACAAGCCCACATTGTTAAGGGTGCCCCTTTACATGAAATATTGGTGTGATATTAAGGAAAGTAATGCTAACGCGAGACTATAAATTATGTGGACCGGGAGAATACTATCATATTTATAACCGGGGTAATGCGAAAGAAAATGTTTTCTTAGATGATACAGATTATAAATTTTTTCTATTAAGATTAAAACAAAATTTAGGGTTAGAAAAGAAAGACAGTCGATTTTTTAAACCCTTGCCCCTCGGTTCTTTTTCTTTAATTGCTTACTGTCTTATGCCAAATCACTTCCATATGCTTATTAGACAAAATATGGGAATTCCGACAAGCAAACTTTTAGGTAAGCAATGTACAAGCTATTCAATGTATTTTAATAAAAAATATGATCGTGTGGGTCATGTTTTTCAGGATCAATTTAAACAAAAGAACATACAAAACGATGCATATTTACTTTGGCTCTCAGCATATATCCATCTTAACCCCGTTTGGGCAAATTTAGTTAATACTGCTGACAATTACCAATGGAGTAGCGTCAATGATTATATAGGTAAAAGTAAGCATGGCTTAGTAGAAGCGGGGACTATTCTTGAACAATTAGAAAAAAGGGATTATAAAGATTTCCTTATTGAAGCATATCAGATGAGTAGGGATAAAATTAAATCTGATTTAGAATTCGCAGATTTTGAAGACCTACTCTAAATGTTAAGGGTGCCCCTTAACAAAAGTCCTCCGGTAATCATTTGCCACAGACGAGCTTACATTGCGGGGGAATAGAGGTGGGCTCGGGGCCCGCTTTTTTGTCCAAACCCAGAGCTTTTTCGATAGTGGCTTCCAGAAGATTCTTGTCATCTTTGGCGAGCTTTTCAAGGTCGCCCACCAATTGTTTGGAGTTGTTGAACGCGGCAGCGGCTTTTTCTAAAGCCGCTTTGGTTTCGGCAGAAGTTCCTTTGGCGTTCAAGAGCGCCGGAGCGGAGCTGGTGAAAAAGTCCTCGAGGGTCTTGTAGTCGTTCTGAAGATTTTCTACGGTTATCTCGGTTTGGCTTTTGGGAAAAATTGTTTCGGTGAACTTATTTTTTAACTCTCCAAAAAGGTTTCCGCCGGAAGTGGCTGAGAACACGAACGCTAATATCAGAAATAGTCCTATAAGGTAGGCCATTAAGGTTGGGCTGGAGCAACCCAGGGGCGGTTTGTACCGGGAGGAGGTCCAGAAACCTGCCACACTGGCGCAGATTCAGCTCCGGCATTTTGAAATACATCAACCAAAACATTTGTCGGCTTATGGTGTAAAATATCACAGGCTATTTCTCCCGCCGGAGATGGACATTTTTCTACAAAGTTTTTACCCGATAGTCCCCATCCGGCATCTTTATTTTTCCAGGCGATTGCATTCAGCATTTTTCCCAGTTCGGCGTTGGTCGGCGTGGAGCCATATTTAGCGCGTTCTGCCACAACATCGACAAGTATATTTGGTGGTTGCGGTCCGGAGTAGGGAGGAGGCTGAGTATCTGATCCTGGCCCTTGTTGAGAAGATTGTGTCCCCAATCCTTTCAAATTAAAAGTGTTTTGAACGAAATTAGGGTTTATGGTGTTTAATATCAGATAAGACGATAGAAGCAATATTGCTCCAAATACCGCATTTGTCATTCTGCTTTTTGCTTCGCCGACGTTAGCGGTGTTTCCAGCTGCTGTAAGCCACAATAAACCGGCGTAGAAAAACATAACAAATACGGCTATTCCCAGCAATCCCAATGACCAGGTAAATATTTGTTGAATAAGTTGTCCAAGATCGGTGGGTAGGCCCTGGGTAGGCACAGTTACGGTTGGATTTTGTGGAAACGGAGCCCCGTTTGCTGTCAATAAAAGCGGCCCCATCAAAACGGACCAAAGAATAAGAAACGGGATGAAATAAATTATTTTGTGATTCATTGATATTTTAAGTATACTACTAAATAATGCCAGTTGTTAATAATAGAATCCACAGCCTTTTAATGGTAGCCGCTATTTTGGCATCCCTATCGTTCTCTATATTAAAAAGCAATGCTGCCGTTCAAGATGAGATACAAGAAAGAAATAAGCAGATAGAAGAATTGCAGAAACAGATAGAAGAATACCAAAATCAGGTAGACACCACTCGGATCCATTCCAAAACCCTTCAGAACGAGATTGCGCGCCTGAACGCGGAAATTAACCAGGTCCAGCTGGAAATCAGGGTCCTTAACCTGTCTATCAACAAAACAAGTTCCGAGATACAGGAAACCGAGGGTCAGATAAGCAAAGCCGAAACGAAGATGATCAAGCACAAGAACGCCTTGGTCCAGTATCTGAAGCTTTCTTACGAGAACGACCAGAAGTCGCTTACCGAAATACTTCTTAACAACGAAAGCATCTCGGATTTTTTCAATGAACTGAATAGCATTAACGCGACCCAGGACAACCTGCAAATAACCATCAAAAACATCAAAGACCTCAAATCAGAACTGGAGGTCCATCAAGAACAGCTGGAAAACAAACAAACGGAACTCGAACGGGCGAGAAGATTTCAGGAGATAGAAAAACGCTCAATTGATTCAACCAAAGCGGTACAAGCAAAACTGCTTAAAGACACAAAGGGCCATGAGTCCAAATATCAGGAACTACTCACTAGATCGCAAAAAGATATCGAAGCATTGCGGGCCCAGATAACTTATTTGGAGCAGAACGGCGTTAGCGCCGAAGAAGCCGTTAAATTCGGCCAGCTTGCCGCAATAAGAACAGGAATAAGGCCGGAATATCTTCTTGCCGAACTTAACCTGGAATCCGGTTTGGGCATCAATGTCGGTAAGTGTAATATCGTAGACGAAACCAGCGGGGCATCCCGGCATGTTACAACCGGAAAGGTGTCTGCCAGGGGAATAAATCCCACAAGAGACCTACCGCTATTCCTTACTATTACTCGAGAACTCGGCAGAGACCCTTTTCAGACGCCCATTTCTTGCTGGCCGGGCTTCGGTTGGGGAGGAGCTATGGGGCCGGCCCAATTCATCCCCTCAACCTGGATGGGTTATAGGGAAGAGGTTTCACGACTGACTGGACGCACTCCGGCGAATCCTTGGAATATTGAAGATGCGTTTGTTGCGGCTGCGACAAAACTTTCCAGAGACGGGGCCAGCAGTAAAACCCGTGCCGGCGAAATAGCGGCTTCAAAAAGATACTACTGCGGGAGCGCCTCAAGTACAAAATCCAGCTGTATTAACTACGCAAATCGGGTTCAGAACTTGGCCGCCGAGATCGCCAAAAATTTGTAGTTTTGTTATCCTCTTTTTATGTTCCTTGAAAAATGTAAAATAACAGGAGGATGAGCATGAACTTTAAGCTGAATTTTATTTTTGCCTTAACGGCTTCCGCTCTGGGGCTAGTTTTGTTTTCCGCCGAAGGCGGACCCGCCTTTGGCGGGCCTAACGTCATAAACGTGACTGGCCAGACCCTCGCCGTCGTTCAGGATGACTGGAAGCTGGTCGATAAGATCGAAGAGGCCAAGCGGTTGCTCGAAAGCTCACCGTCTTTGAGGTTCGACGAAGAATCGCAAAAAGACAGAAGGGGCAGGATTGTCAGGAAAAATGGCCGGGTTGTTCTGGAAATGACAAGAAAAGAAATCGCTTTAGCGATCTTGGATACGGAAACCGGGCGGATATTTGAGAAAAGATACTGGCTAAATATGGCCGAGATAAACAAAGCCAACGATTTAAGGAAGAAATACCAGAATAATCTCGAAAATCTCCCCAGATTCCAACCGGACGACCCAAACGAAGAATTCCATGTCGTCAACAATTGGTGGAACAGCTTTAACTCCGACCTCGCTATTGTTAAAGACGGAGCTTCTGACAGGTATGTCGTGGTGGCCAACAAATATCTTATGTCTAATGACGATTTGGCTTATCCCGAAGACAGAAAAGGCGAAAAGTACTCCGATATTGTTTATGTGCCATATTCGGCTTTCTTAAAGGACAAAACTTTAATCGCCGCCGGAAAAAAATTTCTTAACGATCATGTAAAAGAAGCTTTTGATGAGCTAACCTCGGCCGGAGTGGGCTCTGTATCTTTTCCGAATAGACGGGTCACAGATACTATTACCCAGACGTTCGTGAAAAACATCTTCCTTACCGAACACACCGACCCGAAGATGATGCTTCTTTCCAATGACGGCGGTCTTGAACTTGCCGAAAGGGTGTTGATACGGCTGGGAACGAACGGAGAGAAGGCCTTCAGATATACTGTTTCAAAAACCGGCGCTTCCGGTTTGGGTCAGATAATGCCGGGCACATATAACAGTATCGTAAGACGGTATCCGGTCGCTCAACTGATACAAAACACCGATATCGGGCGGGTGGACATCAAGAACGCCATCAAAGCGTCTGCGCTTGTATTTGATGATCATCTGGCTACGGTCGTCGGGAGGGTCAACGCTTCCTCAAAAGCCAAGCAGATATTCGTCAAAAAAACAGAAGCCGAGGTTGATGAGATAAGAGCGGCGATTTACAATGGTGGGCCGAGCAAATACAAGCACTTGACCGGCAATATCTCCACTGCCGTGACGGAAACCGTGCTTTTTGTCAGAAAATTTAAAATGATACGCGAACTCGGTCTTTTCGACCAGTATGCAGAAGCGGCCCAACAGTAGGCCGCTTTTAATTCCCCGCAAGAGATGCCCACTTATTAACTTCTTTCCAGAGCCAGACGCCAACGAGAACGAGGTCAACGAATAACACGAGCCACGTGATGAAGCCGAAGCCCCATGCTCCCGACATCATTCCGGACGACATCATGGGCCAAGTATTGTATCCCATCATATTTTTAGTATAAATTAATTATTTAACCCAACAAACTTCTAAATTTCGGGAACTTTCGACATATCGGCAAACCGGAACACCAACTTTCCAAGCCCAGGAATCGTCCAGCCCTAAACCCACCCAATACCAGCAAAGAAAAAATAAATATTATATGCTGGTCAACAATGTATGAATTAGGGTTAGGGTAAGGAAATCCAAGAGGAATGTAGTAAAGAAGCATCAGTAATGCACCGAGAGAAGAACTAAGCCTAACAGCTATCCCAAGTATCAAGGAAACACCTAGAAGAGTGAGGCCCCACTCATTAACGAAGTTTGTGATTGGCAATATTCCGGGTTGAAGAAACCAGTTAAAAAAAGGATTAAAAAGTTTTGCGCCCTTAAGAAAACCTTCCGCGGACCAGGTCGGATTTAGAACTTTTGTGATACCGGCATAAAAAAACATCCAACCCAACGAGATGCGAAGTAAAAACAGAGACATTCTTTGAAACTTACTCATTTTTTGACGCTTGTTTGATTGTCTTGTCTGCCAACACCACTAGACACAAAATAGTAAATGTGGAGAAAGCCGAAATGAGGCAATACAGACAGAGCGCTTTAATTACAAATAACTGAAGAAAAACAAGATAGATTGAAAAAAACGAATTAAGTGTAAATTTTGTTGGATTTATGTTTGTTCATATGATAAAATATACTCCGAAATATGGCGATAAACAAGGAAAGAAAATCTAAAAGAATCAAGGTCTATGTAGCAATGTCGGGAGGAGTGGATTCCTCGGTTGCCGCCGCTTTGTTGAAAAAGCGCGGCTTTGATGTGATTGGAGTGTTTATGAAACCCTGGAGCCCAAACTTATCCACAACGACCTTGAAGGTCGTTAGAGGTAAAATTGTGGATAACTGTTTGTGGAAACAAGACAGAGAGGACGCTATGAGGGTGGCTTCAAAACTTGATATTCCGCTTCTGACCTGGGACTTTTCTAAGGAGTATAAAAAAGAGGTGGGGGATTATATGATTCGTGAATATCGGGCCGGTCGGACGCCCAATCCCGATGTAATGTGCAACAAAGAAATAAAATTCGGATTATTTTTTAAAAAAGCCACAGAGGAAGGCGCCGATTTTATCGCGACCGGTCATTATGTTAGAGCAAAAAAAGGAAAACTTTTTGTTGCTAAAGACAAAAACAAAGATCAGTCATATTTTCTATGGACACTTAAAAAAAATATTGTTGAAAAATGTCTTTTTCCAATAGGGGATTATCTAAAACCAGAAGTTAGAAAACTGGCCAAAAAATTTAATCTTTCAAATCATGCGAAAAAAGACAGTCAGGGGGTGTGCTTCATCGGGCCTTTGAATATGAAGGAATTTCTTACTAAACACATAAAGCCCAAGAAAGGAAAAATAATCCATATGAATGGCCAAGTGATCGGAGCTCACGACGGGGTTTATTACTACACTATCGGCCAAAGACATGGCCTGGACATAGGAACCGGAAGCGGACCCTATTACGTGATTTCCAAGGATTTAAAGAAAAACATCATTTATGTCGGCAGCGAAAAAGATCTTTTGTCCAAGGAGGCGAAGGTAAAAAACATCAGCTGGCTAAAGGAGAGCATAAAACTGCCGGGTGCCGTTTCTGTCCGTTTAAGATATCGGGCCGATCTTAAAAATGGGATTCTAGATAAAAACGGCGCTCTGACCTTAAAAAGCCCTGAACGGGCGATAACCAAAGGCCAGTCGGCCGTCTTCTACCGCGGGAGCGAGATGCTCGGCGGAGGCATTATTATTTAAGGTGTTCCAGTAAGTTCTCGCCCGTCATCTCGGCGGGCTGTTCTATACCCATTAAGGCCAGAACTGTCGGCGCCACGTCGGCTAAAATCCCGTCTATCTGGAATGTCCTCTCCCGCTCCTGGACGCTTCGGTCTCTTTTGAATTCGTTTCCGACAAGGTATAAGGGTACCGGGCTTTCATCATGAATTGTTTGTTGCTCGCCGGAGGACTCGTAAAGCATTGATTCCGCGTTGCCGTGATCGGCGGTTATCAGCATTATTCCTCCTTTGGCAAGAACCGCATCGGCTATTTTATTCAAAGCCGCATCCACGGTTGTCACCCCTCGTATAGTCGCTTCTATATTTCCTGTATGGGCAAGTATATCCGCGTTGGCAAAATTAATAATATAGGAGTCGTATTGATCCTGGTTTATGGATTCCGTCACTTTATCTGAAATTTCCAGGGCCTTCATTTGCGGGTTATTCAAGCTATCTTTAAGCGATTCTATAAAAACATCCGTTTCGCCGGGAAAGGGCGCATTATTTAAACCATTAAAAAAATAAGTGACATGGGCGTATTTTTCTGTTTCCGCGATGTGAAGCTGTTTTTTTCCGCTTTGGCTTAAGACCTCTGCAAGATTGTTTTTGACCTCAGGATGGGGGAAAGCGACATTCAGTCTCGGGTCATCCAGATATTGGGTCATGGATACGACCAGAAGGTTGTCCAGCTGTTCTGTGGGAAAGGGGAAATTCCGCTCTACGAAACTTCTTGTGAGCTGGCGCATAGAATCCTCCCTAAAATTAAAGAATATCAAGGCGTCGTTGTTTCTTATAAAACCCTTCCGATCGGTTGTCATCGGAGGCAGGTTTGAATCAGTGTGGCCGAGCTTGTAGAATGTCTGGATCTTTTGGATGATATTTTCGGCTTCTTCCCCCGCGCCGTTAACAAGCAGTTTGTAGGCCTCTCCTGTCTTGTCCCAGTTCTTATCCCTGTCCATTGCAAGATCTCGCCCTATTACGGTCATAATAGAGCCAACCCCTGTTTGGTCAAG
Organism: Minisyncoccota bacterium; assembly: GCA_040899895.1. GTDB lineage: Bacteria > Patescibacteriota > Minisyncoccia > 2-02-FULL-40-12 > GWA2-44-9 > JACPAB01. The sequence goes on along the minus strand of JBBDZW010000030.1, from coordinate 5,155 downwards.
GTATTCCTGCAGTTTTTGGATAAGCAGCGGCGACTCTTTTAATTTTGAATCCTTCCCGTCGGTAAAAAGATGGAGCCTGACATTTCCAAAATTATTCTTAGCGGCCAGATCCACCAATGCAAATAAATGGCTCATGTGAGCGTGAACCGAGCCTGAAGTAAGAAGGCCGGCAAGATGCAGGGTGGACCCATTATTTTTTGCGTGGTTCAGGGCTTTTAAAAATGCCTCATTTTGAAAAAAGCTGCCATCGCCTATGGCTTTATTTATTTTGCTTAAATATTGGAAAATGATCCTTCCGGCTCCAAGCGAAAGGTGGCCGACTTCGCTGTTCCCGGCTTCGCCCCAGGTCATCCCCACCGCTTTTCCGGAGGCCTGCAAAAGCAAGGACGGGTAATATCGCTGGACGGAATCCAAGAAAGGAGTTGAGGCATACAAAATAGCGTTGCCATACTGTTGCGGTGAATATCCCCAGCCGTCTAGAATTGTAAGCACAACAGGTTTCATCATTTGAAGTATATCATATACTTCCGCTAAATTTGCTATAAAAATTATGTTTTGATATACTTAATGTCGTGAGTTCAGATAATTTATTAACCTTAATTTTAAGTTAAGTAGATTAAGAACCTATCTCGCCAATAATCCTCAAACGCGTTCTCGCCCGTTTTGGCCGAGTGCGAGGCTTGCCGACGTAGGCGTATCTCGACGATACTTCAAGGAGGCGTAACGAAGCAATCGGGCAAAACAGGCAGAACCCGAAGGGATATGGCAAATTTTATCCATAACGGCGTTGCTCCTCCTCGGCGTATCGCAGAGGATACGCCTTCGTTGTCGCGCCTTGTTCTGAACAAAATTTGCTCATATCGCGTTAGGAATTATTGGCGAGATAGGTTCCAAAAATATGACCTACTCGACTTTTGCACAAAATGCTTACAGATCTAAGTCCGCTAATAGCGGCAGCTTCAGCTTTACTACCGGGTTTAGTTATCGGTTATTTATTAAGACATCTAGTTGCCAGTAGAAGCGTCAGTTCTGCAGAATCAAAGGCCGAAGGATTGTTGACAGAGGCCAAATCCCAGTCGCAAGACATACTCCTTGAAGCAAAAAACAAGGCCTTTAAGGTTTTAGAAGAAGTAAAAAAAGAGGAAAAAGAACGTCGAGATCAGGTGCTGAAGATTGAGAATATGCTCACTAAAAAGGAGAATGAGTTGGATTTAAAATCCAAAGAAATTCAAACAGAGAAAGAGGTTCTTAAGTCTAAGGCCGTTGAATTAACTACCATCAAAACCGACCTTGAAAACACAAGACAAAAACAGCTCAAGGAACTTGAGAGGGTTTCCGGGCTGAACAAGGAGGAAGCCAAAGTTGAATTAATGGCCAAAACAGAAGAAGAATACAAAGAAGATTTTTATAAACAAATAAGAAAACTTGAAATAGAAAAGAAAGAAGAATTGGAAAAGAAAGCCAGAGAAATTCTTACCCTAGCGATTCAAAGATATGCCGGTTCGCATATTGCCGATTCAACGACAACGGTCGTCAGTTTGCCGTCAGACGAGGTAAAGGGCAAAATAATAGGCAAAGAGGGCAGAAACATAAAAACAATAGAACGGTTAACGGGAGTGGACATAATAATTGATGATACTCCGGAAGCATTGGTAATATCCGGTTTTGACCCGGTGAGAAGGCAAGTGGCAAAACTTGCTCTTGAAAAATTAATAGCCGACGGAAGAATTCATCCCGCTAAAATAGAGGAAATGGTTGAAAAAGCGAGAAATGAGCTGAATGAGAAGATAAAAGAGGCCGGGGAAGCGGCGTTGTTTGAAACCGGCATCGGTCCGATGGACCCCAAATTGACTTTCTTGCTCGGAAGACTGGCTTTTAGAACGAGTTATGGCCAAAATGTTTTGTTGCATTCGGTGGAGATGACTCATATCGCCGGAATGTTGGCGGCTGAATTGGGAGTTAATGTGTCTATTGCAAAAAAAGGGGCCTTATTCCACGATATAGGTAAGGCTGTGGACCATGAGGTTCAGGGAACCCATGTTGAGATCGGCCGAAAAATCCTTCAGAAATTCGGAGTTGACGAGAGGGTTGTAAATGCAATGGAGGCTCATCATGAAGAATATCCGTACTCAACTCTTGAATCAAGGATAGTTCAAGCAGCTGACGCTATATCCGGCGCTAGACCCGGAGCCAGAAAGGACACCGTTGAGATATACTTGAAACGGTTGGGAGATCTTGAAAGAATAGCCGGTTCTTTTGAAGGGGTAGAAAAATCCTATGCCATTCAGGCCGGTAGAGAATTGAGAATATTTGTTACCCCCACCAAAATAGATGATTTGGGGTCAATAAAACTGGCTAAAGACATAGCTAAGAAAATCGAAGAGGAAATGAAATATCCGGGAGAAATAAAGGTAAATGTTATTAGAGAGACGCGCGCCATGGAGTACGCTAGGTAGCAGGTAATCCACAGGGGACTTGCATTTTCCGCATAAAACCTCAAGAATGTAAAAAGAAAGTAGTAATTCTAGCGAGGTCGACTAGAATTCATGAAGACAAATAAAACACTAAATTTAATATTATGCCAGTAAAAAAAAGCGAATTAGCAGCACGATTAGCGGACAAAATGGGAATGACCAAAAAACAAGGCGCGGAATGGCTTGATGCTTTTGTTGATGAAGTCACCAAGATTTTACGAACGGGAGACAAATTAAATATAACCGGTTTTGGAATTTTCAAGGTTTCGGACAGAAAAGCCCGTGAAGGTATCAATCCTAGAACCGGCGAAAAGATTCAAATCGCCGCTTCCAAGAAACCTAAATTTACGGCCGGTAAGTTATTAAAAGAAGCCATAAAGTAAGACCCCTAAATTAATATAAGCTTTCTGTGTGTTGTTCGATAAAATTAAAACCCCGTCTTAACGCGGGGTTTTGGTTTCCAAATATTTACGGAGCTCCGGCAGTTGCTCTTGAACAGCTTGATAACCAATGTTTTCAAGCGTCTTCATGTCGGCGGGGGTAAAATTATGAATTTTTACCTGTGGCATTTGTTTCAAAAGATCTTGGTTCAAACGGAAGTAAAATATTTCCGGCAAAGATGGATTGGCCAACCTTTCGTATTGATAATTTTCTATTTTTTTCTGTGTACATCGGTCACGCATAATATCAAAGGATCTGCTTAAATCCGATATCCATTCCTGTGGCGCTTTTTCTGACTGAAGGGGCGCCCAATAGTCAAATCGGATTGCTTTTTGATGCTCCTTCATTTGTCGGACCGGAAAATCGGTCCAGACCTCTCCATCAATGGTGTCTATTCCGTCAATTTTAACGAACGGGAATTTGCCGGGTAGTCTTGAAGAGGCAAGGAGTATGTTTACCCATCGCTCCCTGTGCGCAGAATTTTTAAGATCGCTGTTTAAGGGATGGCGGTTGCTGAAAATTACTTCTCCCGGTTTTTCCATATCCGCAACAAGAACATCCAATTGGATTGAGGAGTTAAATATTGAACTGAAATCAAGCTCCCTACTCAAAAGATTTTTTAGTGGGCTTGGAGAAAGGTGGGATGCGCTGTGAACCAGTTCGTGTCCCACCAAAGCATCGGCTATCAACAGGGCGCTTAATCCGGACAGCCCAAATGCCGCTTTTTTGCTTTTTGAGAGTTTGTGGTCCAGCAGGATTAAAACCCCGAGACCAACCGTGGCAATTCCCAAGGTAGCCAGCTTCACTTTTAATCCTCTTTGGAAGCTAAAAATGTCATTGGGTGATAAATTTCCAATAATATCAATAGCCTTATCCAGCGCCTCATCATTCCATCCAATAATTGCTGATCCCGCCATGGCTCCAGCTGAGCTGGCGATTATTCTCTTTGGTTTAGGGAGACCGGCATCACGGTAGGCTTTTATAGCTCCAACATGAAGAGGTAGGCGGGAAATACCGCCGGGAAGATTGAATACGAGGTCAATCTCTGACATAGAGAATCCTTTTTTAAGGAACACTTATGCCACAAATAATGATACAGATAAAATAAAAAGTCAAAGACCAAACATAAAACCCCGAAAAGGGGTTTTATTATTTCAAGTTATTGTCTTTTAAGAATTTTTTTATGTCTTTTGAAGAAAAGACATAAACGAAATTCTTTGATTGAGATGTTGCTATAACCATGCCAACTATTTGGCCCTCATTGTTTAAAACTTTTCCACCGGAGAATCCTGGTTCCGCGCTATCGCGAAGCCTATAAAAAAGTTTTACACCGGTCTTATTAAATGGAGCCTCGTCTGTTATTTTGGCATCAATTTCTGCCGGAAAAGTCCAATTGATTATATCCATTGAAATCGGCTCTTTTTCCCAATTTTTGTCAGACAGCTCACCGGTTATGGGAGCAAACCCTGTTATGTAAACCTTATCTCCCACATCCCCATCTGCATATTTTGAAGTTCGCATAAGCATTCTGAATGGGTTTTCAAATATGGTGTTTGCCTGATTGTTTATGGCTTTTTCCCATGTTTTTTGGTCTATTCTTAAAGCCATAACATCTTTAAAAGTTCCGGCCTCCCCCATAGCCACAAGATTTAAGGGAAAGTGAAGCCAGTCGGTGCTAGTTATAATTCTTCCGACAAAACTACAATCATAATCAAAGTTAGTTCGGCCCGATTTAATTATCTCACTCTTTAGTCTATCAGCCTCTTCTTTTATATCAATAAAAAGATGTCTCGTGGTTATGATTATTCCCGGCTGTTCTCCTATAAATCCGGTTCCGGAAGAGGCAAAGAGGACATTATTCGTGCCCTTTTCAAAACAAATAACCATAACGATGATCTTGTCTTTTTGAGCGTCATAGACTTTGTCCGGCAGGGATTCCGAGGAAATTATGACTGTTTCGAATGGCCACATTTCTTCAGTTCTGTTCTTGAGGTTTTGAGCGTAAGCGGACTGACAGAATATTAATTGTAAAAAAACAAAAAACAGACACAAACCAACAATACCTTTTAGGGATAGAGTCGGCACGCCTCTATTTCTTGTCGTATTCTTCTTGAGAGACATTTGCCCTTTCCTTTCCAAAGGATGGGGAACTTATGATAGAATAATAAATTAACAAAAAACGTCAACTAAAAGCTGTTGAAGATTTTGTGGAAAGTCTAATCTTGGAGCGGGTAACGGGA
>JBBDZW010000029.1:0-3062 GCA_040899895.1 Minisyncoccota bacterium | reverse complement strand
GGTTTCACAATTCCCGATAATAAGAAAGTCCTTTACGCTCTGCCTTATCTTTATGGTATCGGACTTTCGGCCAGCGAAGTTATTTTGAGATCGGCAAAAGTTGATCCGGACAAAAGAGCTAAAGATTTAACTACCGACGAACTCAACAAAATACAAAAAATAATAGAAACGAATTATAAAGTTGAAGGAGATTTAAGAAAAGAGGTCGCGCAAAACATAAAGAGGTTAAAAGAAGTCGGCACTTGGCGCGGACTAAGGCATTCAAAAAGACTGCCGATACACGGAAGAAGTAAAACCAATTCCAGAACACTTAGAGGTAATGTAAGAAAGACGATGGGTTCAGGACGCAAGACCTCATCGGATAAAACATAAAGTTAAACCGACATGGGCAAAAAAAGAATCATAACAGCTGGAGATACAACACCTGCGGCCACGTCGGCCGAGGGTTCAGTTTCCAAAAAAACTTCAAAAAGACAGGTTATAAACGGTGTTGCCAACATCAGTATTTCTTACAATAACACGATTGTTTCAATAGCGGATTCAAGAGGAGAGATAATCGCCTGGTCTTCCGCCGGCTCATTGGGATTCAAGGGCTCCAAGAAATCCACCCCTTATGCCGCCAACTTGGTTGCCAAGAATTGCGTAGAGAAAGCTCAAAAATTTAATTTAATGAATATTAAGGTTGTCGTTAAGGGAATCGGACCGGGAAGAGAATCAGCTATTCGAGGGTTGGCCGGTTCAGGATTAAACCTGACATCCATTCAAGACAACACACCGGTTGCCCACAATGGAGTAAGAAAAAGAAAACCCAGAAGAGTATAAAAACATGGCAAGATACACAGGACCAAAAGAAAAAATAGAAAGACGCATCGGCGTAAAACTCTATCTTAAGGGTGAACGTTCATATTCGCAAAAATCAGCGATAACCAAAAAGCCATATCCGCCGGGTATGCACGGTCAGAAAAGAGTCAAAAAACTATCTGAATACGGACAACAGCTTAAAACCAAACAAAAAATCAGGCAGACATATCGATTGCTTGAGAGGCAGTTCAAGCAGTATATAAAAAACGCGAGCAATTCCAAAAAAGATCCGTACGAATACATAATGAACCGGCTGGAAATGCGCCTGGACAACACCGTATTCAGGATGGGTTTGGCTCAATCCCGAGATCAAGCCAGACAGCTTGTGAATCACGGACACATTCTTGTGAACGGCAGAAAAACGGATATCCCATCTTTTGAAGTAAAAAGGAATGATGAGATAAAAATCCGGGAAGGCAGTTTAAAAAGCCCGTACTTCTCAACTCTAATGCCACAATGGCTCAAGAAAACAGAGGCCCCGAGCTGGATATCGTTTGATAAGGATAAGCTGGTTGCAAATATCAAAGGAAATCCGACGATGGCGGAGACGGGAATAGAGTTATCGGATTTACAGGCAATAATTGAGTATTACAGCAGATAATCAGAGCTAATGGTTAAGAGTCTAAAGACAAGCGCTCTCTAGACTCAAGTCCATAAGCCCTAAGCATAGCAATGTTACAGTTACCGGAACAAATTAAGGTCGTGTCTAGGGAAGGAAACAGGGGAGTGTTTGAAATCTCTCCTTTAATGGCGGGCTATGGGGCAACAATTGCCAACCCATTAAGGCGCGTTTTGCTTTCTTCGCTGGAAGGCGCCGCTATCACATCGGTGAAAATTAAGGGAGTCAGCCATGAGTTCTCCTCTATGCCTGGGGTCTTTGAAGATCTGATAGAGGTAATTCAGAATGTAAAAAAAATAAGATTCAAACTCCACGGTGATGGACCGGTTAAACTCACTTTAGACTACAAAGGCGAGGGAGAAGTTAAAGCGGGAGATATTAAGCTTACTTCCGACGTTGAACTTATCAACGAAGACCAGCACATTGTCACTCTCACCGAAAAAAAGGCCGTATTCAGCATGGAACTTGATGTTGAAAAAGGCGTCGGTTATGTTCCGGTGGACCAAAGGCAAAAAGATAAATTGGCAATTGGTGTAATTTCCGTTGATGCCATATTTTCTCCCATAAAAACAGTCAATTTCAAAATAGAAAATACCCGTGTCGGACAGAAAATAGATTATAACAAAATAACCTTGGAAGTTGAGACCGATGGTTCAATTCGGCCCGATGAGGCCGTGAAGCAGGCCGCCACGATATTGGTTGACCATTTCAAAATAGTATCCGATGTAGCTGTTTCCGAAGAAAAAACAAAAGCAAAAAAACCGGCTAAAGCAACAAAGAAAAAGGCCAAATAATCCCGTTAAAATGCGAAAGGGTAACCACAGAAAATTTGGAAGAGAAACAATACAGAGAAAAGCGCTTTACAAGTCGCTGGCCACGGCATTGATAGAAAACGGTAAAATAAAGACCACTGTTGCCAAAGCCAAATCCCTTTCCAGTCATTTTGATAAAATGGTTACCATTGCCAAGAAACAAAATCTGGCCTCAAGACGCCTTTTGCAGTCGCAGGTCGGAGATAAAGCTGTCAAAAAACTTATTACCGAGATAGCGCCGGCTTTTGAAGGCAAAAAGGGCGGATACACAAGAGTTATAAGGTTAGGCCAACGTAAAAGCGACGGGGCAGAAATGGCACTCATTGAACTTACGAAATAATTTTCCAATTACCAGTTACCATTTTCCAATGATTTACCAATTGACCAATGAAACAATGATAATTTAATGGAAATTGGGAAATGATAAATGGTAAATAAAATATTATGACCAAAACAGAAATAAACGCAGAAAACCAAACGCTCGGAAGACTCGCATCTCGTGTCGCAGTTTTATTGCGCGGGAAAGACAAACCGTCTTACAAACCGGAAAAACTTCCGGAGATTCAGGTTATCGTCAAAAATCTGGCTCAAGCAAAATTCACGGGAAACAAACTTGCCGACAAGGTCTATTACAGATATTCCGGATATCACGGCGGAATCAGAGCCAGAAAACTTTCCGAATTGTGGGCAACCCGTCCGAATTATGTTTTTCGGGAAATGGTTTACCGAATGCTTCCCAAGAATAAGACCCGGGATAAAGTGATAAAGAA
>JBBDZW010000028.1:0-22400 GCA_040899895.1 Minisyncoccota bacterium | reverse complement strand
AAATAACATTTTCCCGCCACGGTTTCTCCTTTGTCAAAGAAACAAAAACTGCCTTAAATTAAGCAGTTTTTAAGATGGAGGGCAAGTCCTCAACTTTGGCCCTCTCCTGTTTCATTGAATCTCGGTCCCGGATGGTAACTGTATCGTCTTCAAGAGTTTGAAAATCCACGGTGATACAACAAGGTGTTCCAATTTCATCTTGGGAATAATACCTCTTGCCGATGTTTCCCCTGTCGTCCCAGGCAATAGGCCCTAAGCCATAAGCTTTAAGCTGTAAGTAAATTTCTCTGGCCTTAGAGACAAGCTCCGGTTTGTTTTTAAGCAATGGAAACACCGCCGCTTTGTATGGCGCAAGTTTCGGATGCAATTTTAAAACTACCCTGTCATCTTCTTCGTTATAGGCGTCAATCAGGAAGAACAGCAATGCTCTATCCACCCCTCCTGACGTTTCTATCACCCAAGGAATGAATCGTTCTTTCGTCTCCTGATTGAAATAAGACAGGTCTTGGCCAGAGAATTGCGAATGACGCGATAGATCCCAATCGCCGCGATGATGGATGCCCTCCACTTCGTCCCAGCCCCATGGCGTATTGTATTCTATGTCCCACGCCGCTCTGGCATAGTGCGCTCTCTCATCCAGCGCATGTTCGCGGAAACGAAGATTTTCTTTCTTCATACCCAGATTCACATACCATTGCATGCGCAACTCTTTCATCTCATTAAACATATCCGTAGCGACGGATTCTTCCGGTTTCACATACGTTTGCAATTCCATCTGTTCAAATTCTCGCGAACGGAAAGTGAAATTGCGCGGAGTGATCTCGTTTCTGAATGCTTTGCCGATCTGGGCGATGCCAAAAGGCATCTTTGGATGCATTGAGTCAACGACATTTTTGAAATTTACGTGAACACCCTGGGTTATCTCGCCTCGCAGATAGATAGTAGATTTCTCACCTTCAATAACCCCGAGCTTCGCTTCAACTAAAATATTGAACTGCTTCGGCTCGGTCCATTCAACTTTTTCTTTTTTCTTGGCATGCATTTCCTCATGCTCTTTTATATCTTGGGCTTTGTCCGCGCGGAAACGCTCATTACACGTTTTGCACTCAATAAGCGGATCAGTGAAAGAAGCGACATGACCGGATGCCTCCCAAACTTTTGGATTCATCATTATGGAGGCATCCATATCAAAAACATTTTCACGGTCACGAACCATGTATTCCAACCAGGTTTGTTTCAAATTAAATTTAAGCTTCGCGCCCAATGGGCCGTAATCCCAAGTCCCCCGCAATCCCCCGTAAATTTCCGAGCCGGGAAATATAAAACCCCTGCGTTTGGCTAGTGATACTATTTTCTCGAGTTTATTATCATTAGGCATAGAAAAATAATACAACACCACAGACACAAAGTCGACACACAACCATTGACTGGCGCACATTATGTGTTATCTTATCGTTGTGGTAGTTCTTTTAAAGGGAGTCCCTATGACCGCACAGACCAGCAACACTATTTCGGAAACCATTTTCCGGGCCAAAAAGTCGGCCCGGGAATTCATTGATTATCGAAATGAAATGGTCATCGGCAGATTCGCCAAGGTCAACAAGGTATCTCGGGAAGAAGCCGAGGAGATCTTCCGGGAGCTAATGAAATTTCTTTATGTCTGTTCCTACATCCCCGCGAGCTCGCCGCCATCGGCCATCGTGGATGAGATGTGGCACACCTTCATCATGTTCACAGCGGATTATTTCCAGTTCTGCGTGGACTACGTGGGACGCTTCCTACACCATCAGCCTACGGACAAGCCGTACATCGGCAACCGACCCGACATGCTTGAGGTCGCGACAGAAGCCTTCGGACCGGTCGAAGAAAAGTACTGGTACCACCTGACAAAGACACGTCCGGGACAGGCTCGCGACTGCGACAACAACTACTGCTCAGAAAATTGCCAGGCAGATCCGGCAATCAGCGACCTGACAAAGATGGCACCCTATATGGGGCCGCCTGTCGAATTCCAGGCGTAAGCTAAATACTCAAGAGGCCGCACACAGATGCGGCTTTTAATTTCAGTGATTGTGAGATAATATTCAGTGAATAATGAATTCCACATCCTTTATACAACAACTTGAATCATTAAAGCTCTTATCAAAGCCGGGTAAGGCCCTTGATTTGGGATGTGGGAAGGGAAACGATGCTATCGCGTTGGCTGAGCGTGGTTTTCACGTAACCGCAGTTGATAAGAACACCGAAGAGATACAAAGGAATAAGGGCACCCTAGACATAGATGTAGTGAATTCGGATATCAAAAATTTTACTTTTGAAAAAGGAGAGTACGACTTGGCAATCGCGAAAAATTCACTGCCTTTTATCTCGCCCAAAGATGTGGTCTACGAAACAATTCGCAAACTGTCAGATAGTTTGGTTTCGGGAGGTATTTTATACATTACACTTTTCGGCCCCAAGGACGGATGGGCAAAAGAAAAACAAAACATGACTTTTATAAATTACGACGAGGCGACGGCTTTTATGGACTCATTGGGCCTATCACCCATACACCGGCTTACCGAAGAAGGCCTCGGCCCTCTAATGACAGGCGAGATCAAGTACTGGCACATCCACCGTCTGCTCTACCAAAAGAAGTAAATTACTTTACCGCCCCCTTCGCACATCCCCCAAAATTACTGTGCAATGCTGTCTCAAGCACTCCAATCGTGCCATCTTGGTTTCATAATCAATTTTTAAATTCATTGTGTTGGGTTAGCTTACTTTTCAACTTCTTTGAGAAGAGAAAGAGGATAAATCTGACCATTCAGATATGCTTGTAGGGCTTCCCAATGTGGCGGATATACTTCTTCTTGCCTAAGAGTCCGCAGCTCAAGCTTGGTAAATCGCTTAAGCGCTTTGACCTCGCCGGATTTTATTTTTTCGCTCCCCCCCGCAACGGTAGCAGTCACAAAAAATCGCATATTGTGTTCGTCCGGCCGTTTTCTGTTAAAAAAGTCCTCAATAAGAAGAATGTTTTCTAAATTTATGTCCAAATTAATTTCTTCTTTTATCTCTCGCGTAATAGCTGTAAATAGCAACTCTCCCGGATCGACATGTCCGCCTGGAAATTTCCACCCCGGCTGACCCCCTTGGTCTTGAGTCATAACAACAGTATCGCCATCTTTTAGAACACAGTAAATTTTTATATAAACACCTTCTTTCATAAATTTTTATGATTAATTCTCACGATATATTGGCACGTTACTGGACGGTGCCCTGGTTCGGCCGGTCGACCAGTTCGTCGGTGGTCATATCGCCCAGCGGCCCGAAATCATAGAATCCTCCGATGCCACCGTAAATTTCCGAACCGGGAAAGATAAAGCCCCTGCGCTTGGCCAACGATACGATCTTTTCCAGTTTATTATCACCAGACATAAAGAAAATAATACACTACAGCCGCCTAAAAGTCGATAAATTGACAATAGCTATCTGAATAAGTATAATATTGCCAATTTAGTTTCTTGACAAACGGGTACCCATGTCTAAGTGGGCTGAGGAGACATGCGGGTGTGGTGAAACGTTCTTTGTCCACGAGGACTGGGACAACCCTCCCGACGAGTGCGAAAAGTGCCGAGAAGCCAAAAAAGCAAAGTGGCACGAACAAAGATGCACGGATTGTGGCGAAACATTCCACATCCACGAAGATTGGGAGAATCCCCCATCGGCATGCAAGGAATGCCGAGAAAAAAGAAAAGCCAAGTGGCATGAGGAGAGATGTCCGGATTGCGGCAATATGTTTTCAGTGCACGAGGACTGGGAGCATCCGCCAAAATACTGCCCGGACTGCAAGGGTAAGTATCAAGCCCAAGAGCTTCAATGCACAATTTGCGATAGCTCCTTTACTTGGACCGCCGGAGCTCAGAGGAAAGCCGAAGAAAACGGCTGGAGCGCGCCTAAAAAGTGTCCGGACTGCAGAAAGCTCCTAAAGGAGACCGTGGCCAGAGAGGTTCTCTGTAAATATTGCCCCAATACAATCGAGTGGAGCCCGTTTCAACAGCTCATGGAGCTTCACAAGGGGTGGGCCAGACCAACCATATGCCGTCAATGCAAGGAAGACCGCTACCTTTTGATCCAGGGCGCCCTCTCGGATTTTTCTGAAAAGGTATACGTCAAGGACGAACAACCCGTTGGATCGGAAAAATTCATTGCTGTCGTATATAGGGCAAGAGACAGCCAGGAACTAGCCCACGTCAGTATCGGGCATAAGTTCGGAGAGGGAAGGGTCGCTATTACAGTTCCTCTCGGAGGCGCTCTTATTCCCGAGCAAAGAAGACGCACCAAAACAGAGTCAAAATTTGGAGAGGGCAGATCCGCTCTAATCTACGGAAACAAAGGAAACGTCAACCGAACATCCACCAAGAGCCGATTTATGGAAAAACCAGCGGTGGTCAGAACTACCGAGAGAAAGGGTTCGAGGTTTTCGAAAGAATAGCAAAGACCCGGAAAAGGGTCTTTTTAAATTTCATAAACATAGAATAGCACTTGGCCCTTTGGATCTCTCACCATTTCTATTTCTTCTAATCCCGGTATTTTAAAAATGTAGGAGATAATTTTTGTTTTAGAACTAAGTTCTTTTTTAAATTTCGGGACCAATTTCTCCAGCACCTCCTTATTTAGGAAACAATATAAAACTGTGCTCTCTCTTAAATCTTTTTTAAAAATATCTCCGTAAGCTATTTTGACATTCTTTGTTCCCGCTAAATTCAGTTTCCCGGCCATATAAATTAGCGGCGACAATTCAATGCCTACTCCCCTTGCGTGTGTGTTTCTAACGAGCTCTTTGAGAACCCTTCCGTTGCCGCATCCGATATCGTACACAACATCGGCAGCGGTAAGTTTCAGATGCCTTTTTAGATAACCAAGATGCTCCGTGTTGGTTGGGAAAAAGATGACCCTGAATTTAGGCAAATAAAAAGGGAATGTGACGAGAAGCAATACCAATCCGATAACCGGTATAAGAGACATATTACTGGACGGTGCCCTGGTTCGGCCGGTCGACCAGTTCGTCGGTGGTCATATCGCCCAGCGGCCCGAAATCATAAAACCCGCCGATGCCGCCGTAAATTTCCGAGCCGGGAAAAATAAAACCCCGGCGTTTGGCCAATGATACGATCTTTTCCAGCTTATTATCTTTGGACATTAGGAAAACAATACTATGAAAATAGCTGAAAGTCGAGTTGCTTTGCCTGTCTTAACTATTAGTTGACATTAAGTTAATATATGTTATTCTGTTCTTGTCGGCTTTCCTGGAGGATTGCTATGCACGATGACCACGATAACCTCGGCCTGCCGCCCCAAAAGGCGAGCGGAAAGGGTTGCACCGAACAACCCTCCCTTCCAAAGTCAGGGAAGAGCGCCGACGTAGTTTCGGGCCAGTAATCGCTTGTCTAGAAAGGGGGAAGCCATGGCAGACGACGATGTCGATCTTGAAGCCGCCGAAGAGCAGGAAAACCTGCCGGGTGGCGACGGGCAAGCGGGAAGCTAATTCTCCCGCAGCCCGGAGGGTGTTCCTGGCGAACACCCTCTTTTTTTGTTAAAATTGATACTATGAATAAATATAGGGAATCTTTCCTAGAAAATGGATTGAGGATAATTACGTGTGAAAACAATTCTTCCACAATCGTGGATATTGATGTCGTAGTTAAAGCGGGATTTAGATATGAAAATGACAACCAGGCCGGTTATGCTCACATATTAGAGCATATGCTGTTAAAAGGAACGCAAAAAAGACCCTCTGCCTTTGACTTGTCTTTGGACATAGATCGAAAGGGTGGTTATTATAACGCCTTCACGGGTGGAGAAAGAGTCCACTATTTAGTGCGGATTGAAAAAAGATATGCGGAAGAAGCAATGGAATTTCTTTCCGATATTCTATTTAATTCTCTGATAGATCCAAAAACTTTAGAAAACGAGAAGAAGGTCATCACAGAAGAGCTACATAGGTCAGAAGCAGACCATTCCGGTTTTCTGTGGAGATTGACCCTGAAGAATCTGTTTGGAGAACACCCGTTAAATAAAAGTATTCTGGGGACAGAAGAAACAACCAACAAAGCAACGCCAGAAAAAATCAGGGAATATCATAACGACTTTTACGTTCCGGATCGTAGTGCAATAATAGTCAACGGTGACATAGAACATGATCGGATTGTTGCTCTTGTGAAGCGATATTTCGGGAATTGGCAACCTCAACTGTCTTCGGCTCAACAAATTGATACTGAAAAGGTTGGTATATTAAACCGAAACTATTATTTCCACAAAAGAGATGTGAAACAAACTTTCTTAAGATTCAACTATCTAATTCCGGAATCCACCAGTGTCAAAAATTCCACTGTGCTCGCAATATTAGAAAATTATCTCGATTTTGGCTTCACATCCCTCTTGAAGGATGAATTGAGAACAAAACGTGGCTTAGTTTATAACATTTCAGCATTTCATAGACAGTTTACTGACGCAGGGGTTTTCACGATAAGCACCTCCACCACAAAGCCAAAAGAGGTGGTCTCTGTTTTAAAAGGAACAATGAATAACCTGCTTGATCGTTTCACTCAAGATCTGTTAGAAGACATAAAGAAACAGTCGGCCGGTGTATTCCTTAGAAAATTGGCAGAGCCCTCAAATCTAACTGATTTTCTAAACAATAATTACATTTTGTACAACAAACTCATAACACCAGAGGAGTATTTGGCTCAGGTTGAGAAAATGAAATATAAAGACATTGTTGAGGTCGTAAACAAGTATTTTAAAGATGTTAACTTCCTTTTAACTGTTCTTGGTCCTGAAGATATCCAAAAATAATTCTCCTTGTATAAATAGCGGACCAACCTTCACTGCACTGTCCCTTCGTTCGGCTGGTCGGTCAGGTCATTCGTGGACATATCGCCCAAGGGCAGGACCAGGTTTTGTTTTGTAAAGCTGTCGGTTGCCGTAAATTTGACGTTTTTAACTAACGTCACGACACTGCCCAACTGATTGCTTGATGGTTTTATTTTTATCCTGAAACTTGCCTCGTACCTGTCACCTATCATGCCGATACCGCTCGGGAGGACTCCAAGATTCCATATTACCTCGGACGTATTGGAATTGAATATTGGTTCCGACTGACCGACAGTAACACTGGTTGCATTTTCCCATATTACTCCCGGAGGAAGAACCCCGCTCAAGCGGACGCTGTTCATGTCGTTGCCGGGATTGATGATCTGCCAGTGAACCATGAAATAAGTATCCTTGCCGACCTCCGGCGGCAAGGGGCCGGTAGAGCCAAAGGCCGGGTCATTGTAATAAATAAGCTGTTTTATGATCGGCTGACTGGTTATCTTGGTCGTTAAAATATTCTGGGTCGAAACCTCATCTCCTCCGACGCCTGATGGAACATTGGGCGTATTCAAGTTCGCCGTCGCCTGCACGAACAGGTTGTTTGATCCCGAAATACCTAAAGGAACATCCTTCTTGAGCTTCACCCTAAACTGGACCTGGCCCTTTTTACTTGGAGGCAAGTTGGCAAAATCGGAAACGGAACCGGCATTCCAAATAATTGTGCGGTTACTGTTGTCAAAAAATCCACCCTTGGTGTCCAATGATGAAAAGTCGTACATCTGGCCATCAAGTCTCACCGCCAGACTCAAACCGATGAGATTAAAATTAGAAACATTGGAGTATTTGATGGTGTAATTCAAATCGTCACCGGGAAATGATGAATAATTCACTGAATCATTTACCAAAACCTCAACGCCCAACAAAGAGCTGGCAATATTGGTGGAAACTTCGGCCTTTTCATAATTCACATATTGGTCGGCTATTTTTCTTTTAAGAACAACTGAGACTTTTTTTATCTCGCCCTCTCTACCCGTTAAAACTCCTTGGATATTTATTCTGCCTCCGGTACTGCGCTTTAAAATCGGAAGAGTCCAGACATTGTTTCCCCGCGATGGTAATGGACTAGATTTTTGAAATACAAATCCGTCCGGATAATCAAACTCAAAAAGCAGATCGGAAATGTCCGCTCCTGACTCATTCCTGTAATCAAGAATGTAATTAAGCGCCTGACCGGGCACCGTATTCGGTGGAGCAACCAATGTTAACGAAACCGGCAAAGACACTATGGTCGTTGAAAAAGAGGTTTCTTTTTGGAACTCCGTCCTTAAGTCTCCGGCGCGAAAAGATAGCTCGGCTTTGGCTGTTTTAATATTCCCCTTGTCGCCGACCAGGAATGCCTTGAGTTCTGTTTCACTTTTCTGGCCAGGCAAGAGGTCTTCCAGATCAAACTCCTGACTCAAATCGGTAACTAAAGAACCGTCTTTCATTACCACCGAATCATCCGGATAGGTAAATTTTAGCTTCATCCCATTCAGGTCAACCCTGGATTCGTTGCCCAGAGTCAGCTTATAAACGACTTCATCTCCGACCGAAACCTGATTCGGCCCTTCAATCTTAAAAACAACCCCGGATTCGCTAAAAGAAGGCCTGCCGAACCAAAACGACACAAAGCTCACTATCAAAAGAAGAAGTGCCAATAAAACCAGCCATTTTAACGCGGAATGGTGCATAGGTAATTTGGGTTTCGGCAGAGTTATTGGGTTTACGGGATTCATCCCGTACGAAGTAGAGGCGCGCTGCGAGCCCTCGCGACTTCGTTCGGGATTCACTGGCTCAACGGAAAACCCGCCGGGATTATTAATTTCAGGCATCGTATTTATCTTAACACAGAATATATTAAGCCGAGCGACTTGAGCCGAGAGCCCAGAGCACATTCGAATGTATGATCTAAAGCACTCGACTCTCGACTCTTGTCTCTTTGCGCTTCCAATCCATAGCCCAGAACACCAAGCATATAAAATTGCTGTTGACGGAAAAACGTAAGCGCTGTCTCCGGTTTGACGCGAGTGTTCAATTTTTCAAGCACGTCAACCAAAAATCCCCAAAGCGCCTCGTCTTTTTGCAAATCAAAAATCATTTTATCAACCACATCCGCGAAGAATTGGGCTACGGCCAGCAATGGCAAACTTGATTTGATGTTCCGAAAAGAATTATCCGCTTGAGCCGCCGCAATTATCGGCATAGACTTTCCGTTGATGAGTTCGAAATCAACCAAATTAAAATTATCCAAATGCATGGCCTGAAGAGAACTGCTCTTAAGGACGCTTTTAGCCACGGCGGTGAGCTTGCCGAACTCCTGCGTATAGCAGGTTATTAATTCGTCATACTCATTCGTCGGCTGTTTTTTTATGATTATCGCTTTAGTTCTCATTTTAGTTCTCATTATAACTTGTCATTTTTTCTTCCGAACCCACTTCATAAACCTATTATAACTTGTCCGGTCGGATGAACTATAATAGATTTATTACTATTGGAGATTAAATAACTTTTTAAATTCTCCCTCTCTAAATCCGGCTGATTCGGCTTTTATAACATCGACATAGTCCACTATTTTTAGCTTTCTGCATACGCCCGCCAATTCCTCTTCACACGGATAAGGAATAATAAAAACGCTTTTTTGAAGCATATGAAAACCGAGATTTTTTAGTTTGCTTCTTAAATAATTTCTCTTTTTGTGCAGTTCTTCCGGAATATCAAATATCACTATTCTCCATTTTCCATCCCACTTAGTCCCTTTGAATCTATGATAGCGCAGCAATGACCCCTCAAACCATCTTACTCCTTTGCCGGTAAATTTATAACCGTCGCCGTATTTGCGTATTAACTTTCTCTGCTCGAGGTTTTTAAATCCGTGATACGTTTTTTTGTAAGAAGGCCCGCTGACATGTATGCCCTTATAGTAGATTGGTTGCCACTGCCATATTTCATACAAGTCCTTTCCCGCTTCCGTAAAGGCCTCAATAAATTTTACCACAAAGTTGGTTCCTGTTTTGCCTGTTTTATCTGTCTTGTCTTTCGTATTCATGAATCTACTCTATTATAACTTGTCCGTACGGACAAGTTATAATAGAGCCGTGTACAGAGCGGTTGAGGTTTTATTTCGTCATTTTTAATAGTTCCTCCAAAACAATTGGCAGTTCATTATTTTTTAATTCCCAGCCATATCTTTTTGCCGGACGAGACCTCGAATTCTTTTTCCACGTCATAAACCTTATCATCATGCGGAGAATTTAAAAATTCCTTCAGCAGTGTTTCCTTTTTTATTTCTTCTTCCCATTTTTTTATTGCCTCACTCAACTCCCCGTCGTCGCTATGCCATTGCCCGAACACCTTCTCGTCGAGCCGATATTTGGCTTCTTTGCGCATATCTTGTATCTGCCGCATCAACTCCCTGGCATATCCTTCGTAAATAAGAGCTTGGTCCAGTTCCGTGTCCAAAATTACTTTTTCTTTCTGGCTTCGGTCATAAACAATTCCTTTTACATTCAATTCCTCTTTTATAAGCTCTTCCAAACCGGCCGGAAATTCCGATGATAACCCGACAGAAACCGTCCGCAACGGCTGACGAACCTTTATTTGATTGGATTTTCTAACCGCCAACCCTTCAGCTATCAAACCCCTGACATCTTCCATCTGCTTCTCAAGATTTGAATTAATATATTTCTTGTTAAACAAAGGCCAGTCGTGCAAATGAACACTCTCGAGTGTCGAGAGTTTAGGGTCTAGAGTTCTTGTCTCTTGACTCTTGTCTCTTAGCTTCTGATGCATCTCTTCGGCAGTGAAAGGAATAAACGGGGCGACAAGTTTTGATATTTCTAAAAGCAAATATCTCAACAGCTCCAACGAATCCTTCCTTTTTCTTGAACGTCTTAACCACCAATTAGAAAAATCTTCCGTGACAAATTTTTCAAGAGCCCGGGCGCTTTTGGTCACATCGTAGGAATCCAAACCATCGGTCATTTCTTTAATTACATTATTTAATCGCGACATAATCCACTGATCAAGCAAACTCATGGCTCCAGGCTCATGGCTCATGGCTTCAGATGCATACAACTCGTAGAAACGTAGGCAATTCCCAAGCGTACCCAAAAAACCTTTTTGCTTATCCTCTATTTCCTTGGCAATGACGCTTTTGCTTTCACCGGCGGACATTGATGAACAGAAATACCATCGCAAAACATCGGTACCGTATTTGTCTATAAGCTCCATGACCGGCACAAAGTTTTTTAACTTCTTAGACATTTTTACGCCTTTTTCATCAAGAGCGTGGCCTAATACCATTACGTTTTTATAAGGAATGCCTTTTCCTAAAAGTGTTGATATTGCCAAAAGCGTATAAAACCATCCCCTTGTTTGGTCAACCGCTTCAACGATAAAATCTGCCGGGAACTGCTCCTTGAACATTTTTTTATTACTTGGCTCTTGGCTCTTGGCTCTTGGCTCTTTAAATGGCCAATGCCATTGGGCATAAGGCATCGCCCCGGAATCAAACCAAACATCTATCAGATCGGGTACTTTTTTCATCTTCCCACCACACTTTTTGCATTTTAAAATTATCTCGTCTATATATGGCCGATGCATATCAAGTTCTCCATCTTCATCATACGGCCAGTTTTTGAGATTCAATTTTTTGAGGTCTCCTTCTTGCGGATACAAATCCTCCCTAGTCGCGGGTGTGTCCTCGGCTGACAAACCGAGTGTAAATGTCTCAAGCAACCAGATGGGGTCGCCGTGGCTCACAAGCAGTGTTTTTTTGCCTTCTTGTTTAGAGTTGATATCCCTTAAGAACTGGGACATCCTCCCGCGGAGCTCTTTCCAGCTTTCTTCGTCTCCGTATTTTTTATCCCAAATCCTCCTGGACTCCTTTTCCAGGCCACAGACGTGATGATCTTTACCCTCGCATATCAAACTGTGCCTGAACTCCGCTATTCGAGGCTCAATGTGGACTTTGATACCCAGGTCGTCGGCAATTATCTCAGCGGTCTCTTTCGTCCTCTTGAACGGCGAGGTGATTATCATGTCCACTCCGCCCGCTTTCTTGAGCTTGAGAGCAACTTTGCGTATCTGCTCCCGGCCGCTTTCGGTAAGTGGGTATTGGTCTTTCTCCAGGACGGAGCTTATGATGCCCGGCTGGCCGCTCATGCCGTTCTTGGTGCTGTGACCGTGGCGCAGAACATAAAATTCGTTCTTCGGTTTATACCTGTTCTTATCCAAGTCTTCCAAAGAACCGGCAACAAAAACATTTCCGCATCCTAAATTTTGATTTTTGATTTTTGATTTTTGATTTTTGCCAATTTGGGTACATACCCAAATTGGCAACGGCGTCCCCCAATATCTTTCGCGCGAGAAAGCCCAGTCCTTCCCTTCTTTTATCCATTGGCCAAACCTTCCTTCTTTTATGTGCTCCGGAACCCAGTTTATTTTCCCGTTATTTTTAAGAAGATCTTTGTTAACTGCAGACATTTTTATGAACCAAGACTCTTTGGCGTAATAGATCAACGGCGTATCGCATCTCCAGCAAAAAGGATAATCGTGTTCGTAGTCTTCCGTTTTCAGAAGATTGCCATTAACCTGAAGGATTCCAATTATTTTATCTTCTGTTTCTTTATTTTTTACATACATTCCATCCAAATCCTGGCCGACATTTACAAATTTTCCCTGTTCATCAACGGTATGAAACTTCGGCAAACCGATTTTGGTTCCGAGGTTGTAGTCGTCCTCTCCGTACATCACCGCCGTGTGAACCACGCCGGTTCCTTCAGAAGTTGATACAAAATCTGCATCGTATATTTTATATGACTTTTCTGACTTAAGTTTTTCTATTTCAAATAATGGTTCGTATTCAAGACCAATCAATTCCAATCCCTTGAAAGTGTCTTCATTGGGTTTAACTTCTTTAATATATTCATCACCCATTAAAACTGAAACTGCTCTGTCTTTTGCTACTAAATAATGTTCGGGGCCAACTTTTTTGTTTATATAGTCAATATTTTTGCCAATAGCTAATGCTGCATTTCCAGGAAGAGTCCAGGGGGTAGTTGTCCAAGCAAGAATGTAAGTATTTTCAGGAAACTTATTATTTGGCTTCAACTTGAATTTTATAAAAACTGACCTGTCGGTTATGGTCTTATACCCTTGTGCTACTTCGTGCGAAGACAAGGGCGTTCCACATCTTGTGCAGAACGGCACAACCCTGTGCGCCAAGTACAACAAATTCTTGTCCCATATTTTTTTAATTATCGCCCAAAGGGATTCTATATATTGATTCTTGTAAGTAATGTACGGATCACTCATATCAAGCCAGAAACCCATTCTCTTTGTCATCTGCTCCCATTCGTTCTTGTATTTCCAGACACTCTCTTTTGCCTTCTTGTTGAATTTCCCTATCCCATATTGCTCAATATCTTTTTTGTTTTTAAAACCAAGTTCTTTTTCTACCTCTATTTCCACCGGCAAGCCGTGGGTGTCCCAACCGGCTTTTCGTAAAACAAAATACCCTCTCATCGTTTTGTAGCGTCCATAAAGATCTTTATATATCCTGGTTAGAAAATGCCCGATATGGGGCAGGCCGTTAGCCGTGGGCGGACCTTCAAAAAAAACAAAACGTTTACCCTTGGCTTGTTCTCGGAGTGGGGCATCGCCCACTCTTGGGGAACTCTGTCGAAGGGCAAGTGATTTTTCAAATATTTTCCTTTCTTCCCAAAAATCCAGGACTCTTTTTTCTTTATCGTTAAAATTAAATTCGGCCATTATTTAAATTTTAGAAAAAAATTGAGGAAAATTCAATCCCGTGCTAATATTTAACCTAAATGAAAAGAGCATTCTTTTTTCTTGTCTTTATCTTTTTAATAAACCTGCCCGGCTTATATTACCAATGGTATCTCAACTATTGGTGGTTCGACGTGGTTCTTCATTTCCTGGGCGGATTTTTCATAGCGATGTTCTTTGCGGCATATCTGGACGAACATATCTTAGGAACATCAAAACTCAAGAATGCTCTCGTCATAATTGGCGCCGCGATGTTTGTGGGGGTAGTTTGGGAATTCGCCGAATACATTGCCAACCAAACTTTAACCGAACCTTTCTATAGATATTTCGAAGTGAGAGCTTACTTTATGGGCGACCTGAGCGATACGGTCAATGACCTTACCATGGACATGCTCGGCGCTGCGTCATTCGCCTGGCTACATCTTCTCCGGCGCGGAAAGTCCCCAAATTAAGCTGTTTGATTGTTTAATAACCATCTGGTAGCATCCATACAAACATATGGCTCGAGACAAGCACATGGCAACCAGACAACAAAAAGTTTCAAATCAGTTTAAAAAGAAAGTGACGGAGGTTTTCGCCCAAGACCTGGTCTTTGCATTTATTCCCGGCAGTCTTGCGTCAAACCGCATAACCCACAATAGCGACCTTGACATGTTCATTTGTGTTAGAAGAAGAAATAAGCGCAAAGAGCGGATCTTTAGATCTTGGTATTTGGGCCTGCATAAAAACACAGGTCTCAAAGCTGATAAAATTTTTTATTATGAGATCATGCAACCAAAAACACTTCTTGAATCTCTGGATTATGCTCGTAGCACATCTGCACAAATCAGAATACAACACAGAAAATCTTATGACGGCATAGTGTGGGCTGGAATGCTAAGCGGACCATTTGTGGGTTTTGTTGGAGACAGACAATACTATTTAGAACTCAGAACAAAAGCTAAGAAAATAATTCAAAAATGGAAAAAGGCCATACTAAGACACATTAAGAATCTGCCTCCGGACAAGTTTTTAAAACTTTATACTTACTATGGTTAAGCCCAGAAAAGCTATTAATTTTACTGAAGCCGACGAAAGGTGCAAACTCCTAAGCAACGGTATAGAGAATAAGAAAAAAATCTTGTATGAAATTTTACAAAACTATGAAAGTCAGGAGGTAATTCAAGATGAGCTGGAGCGGTCTTTGAAATGTTTACGAGGGTTGGATACAGAAAAAGAATACTTCCAAGGAAATAAACTAAAATTAATAAGTACATTTTTCCCTCTTAACCTTCCCCTCTATTCTACTGTACTATTTGCGATAGTCCCTTCTTTCTTTGCGGACAATCTCTACTTAAGACCTCCCATTTTGATGCGTGGGGTAATAGAAAAGTTATTCGAGGCATTAGACATAAAGTTGTTGTTTCCAAACATTAAGAAACTGGATCTGGAGAGGAATGAATTTGTCTCAAAGTATGTTTTAAATTCTGGGGCAGTAATTTTTACTGGTACTTACGAGAATGCATCTAATCTACTGGGTAAGCTTCCTAAAAATATACTGTTTTTATATAACGGCGCGGGTAGTAATCCTCTTGTCATAACAAATTCTGCAGACATAGATTTGGCCGTCTCAAAGACGATAAGGGGTAAAATATTCAATAGCGGTCAAGACTGTGCAGGACCGGATTCTATACTGGTGCAATCTGGAATCTGTGCAGAGTTTATTGAAAAGCTATTAAAAAACTTGGGGCAAGTTGGGGTTGGTAGCTACGAGGAGAATAATAGGGTTGGACACCTAATAGATCCTAAGCACTTGGTGTTCATAAGCAAGGTACTGAACAAGCACAGAAAAAATATAATTTATGGAGGCACAATTGATTTCGTACGAGGAATAGTTTTTCCGACTGTAATAACTTCGAAAATTAGGGAATTGAGAAACTACACGGAACTGTTCGCCCCGATATTCTACGTCACTTATTATGAGCAGGACCAGGACCTATCCATATATTTTGATAACAGTAACTACTTGGACCACGCCATGTATATTTCCCTCTTCGGAAACTCCAATTATCTTCCAACGGTTAAAAAATCGGTAATCCTCAAGAATAAAATCATATTAGACACAGAAGACGGGAACAAAGAATTCGGTGGCTACGGGTCACAATCTTCGTTCATAGCAACCGGCAACAAGATAAGACCTCAACCCATACTTATATCCCGAGAAATAAATAACTACATTCTTCATGAAACCAGACAATAAAAACGCTTCGGTCACGAAAAGCCACCCTTGGCTTAAGATCCATTCCTCCTCAATTGAAGAATATATTCCTCCTCGCTATTATGAGAAGCTACTAAAAGATTATGTATTCCACAAAAAAACCGATCTGGAATATTTAAAGCACTTCTTGGAATCCCTTAAAAATCCCCGAATGAGCATACTTGAGCTAGGCTCGGGATCTGGAAGAGCAACAGACATCCTGTTAAGAAACGTGGGTACTTTTAAAAATCTGGACTTAGTTGATTTAAGTCCCCACATGATTGCTTGGCTTAAAAATAAGTATAGAAACAATAAAAATATAAGGGTGGTGAGGAGTGACTCGGTTAAATATCTTGAGAAAACCAAGAAAAAATATGACTTCGTGTTCAGTTTTTGGAGTTTCTCTCACTCCATACACCAGCATATGGAAAAAAGCGGATTAAAAAGAGTGTCTGAGTATCTTGAGAAGTGCCTCATAAGATTTTTCACTAACAACCTGAATCCTGGAGGAAAATTCTTTCTTTTTCATTTTGACTCAAAAAGTGACGAACAGAAAATCCTTATGAAGCAATGGGGTAAGTTCTTTCCAATCTTTAGGGACACCCGCAGACAGTCCCCGTCTAAACTCCTACTAGACGATATTTTAAAACGCCTGCAAAAGAAAAAAATCATAGAAAAGCTGGAGATCAAACACCTTTCAGGAGATCCTATATCGTATGAGTCCCTCGAAGAGGCTTTGGAAATATTTATTAATTTCCACATGGAGACCGAATTTAACAGGAGCCCTCGCATCGGAGAAATTTTAAAAGAAGTTAGCTCTGACATAAACAAACACAAAATAAAAAATGGTCATTTTCTTATAAAGCCGGGGTGCTTTGTGTACACTTTCCAGAAAGCAAACACAAAAGTTTTCAGCAAAGAAGCCCGCTAAATTCTGGGTAAAGAACCAATGCCAAGAATCTTCAGACCGCGGCCAAGCACTACGGCAACAGTTTCTATTAACATGAGACGTGCGTTGATGCGTTCTATGTTCATATCACCAAGAATACGAACTGATTCGTAAAACCGATTCGCGTCGTTTGATAATTCGTAAAGATATAAAGCCAGTCCGTTTAGAGAATAAAATTCTGAGCATTTCTCAACCGAGTCGGGAAACTCCAGAAGCCGCTTGGCCACCCTTTGTTCTTCCGCCTCCACAAGAAGGGCGGGATTTCCTGCCTTGCGGTTTCCAGCCTTTGCTAAAATACTGCTCAGGCGGGCATATGTGTACTGAAGATAGGGCCCACTGTTGCCCGAAAAATCCAGCATTGCACTCCAGTCAAATGCGATATCAGTGCGAGGATGTTGTTTCAAGTCGTTATACTTCAACGCGCCGATGCCCACCGCTTTGGAGATTTCGTCTGCTTCTTTTTCCGACAACTTGGGATTCTTCTCTCTTACCACCTTGCCGGCAAGAGCAACTATTTTGTCTATTAGTTCCTGAAGAGGGATACCCTTGCCTTCTCTGGTTGCCAATTTTTTCCCGTCTTCGCCTAGAACCATCCCGAACTTGACATGAATCAAGTCTGTTCCGCTAAAGCCAAGCATACGCCAGACGGCAAACAACTGCTCGAAGTGAAGAGCCTGTTGATTGGCAACAACGTAGAGAATTTTCTCCGGTTTATATTCCTCGATCCGCTCTTTCAAGCTCGCTATATCGCGAGTGATATATAAACTTGCTCCGTCGGATTTTCTGATAAGTGTCGGCGGTAGTCCTTCCAGCTCAATAATGTCCGCTCCTTCGCTCTTTTTCAAAATTCCTTTCTGTTCTATAAACTCTACTGTTTCACCGATAACCATCTCGTAGCCACTTTCCCCTTTCGTGATATCGAATTTGATGTCCAGCTGTTGGAAGATTTTATCAAATTCGTCCAGAGAATATTCTCGAAACATTTCCCAAAGTTTCCGGTCTTCAGCGTCGCCTTCTTCGAGTTTCTTCAATTCCTCCCGACCGCGCGACCTAAGATCAGGATTGTTTTTCAACTCATCATGAAATCTCACATATAAATTCAACATTGTTTGGATCGGTTTCTTCTTTAGTTCTTTCTCATTGCCCCACAGTTTGTAAGCCGCGATAAGATTGCCGAATTGCGTCCCCCAATCTCCTATGTAATTCCAACGGACAACTTTGTAGCCGAGCATTTCATAAACATTTGCCAGCCCGTCTCCTATTATCGTAGAGCGCAAATGACCTACATGCATCGGCTTTGCGATATTAGTTCCACCGTATTCAATTATTACAGTTTTGCCTTCGCCAATTTTTGAGGTGCCATAAGAATCTCGTTTTTTATAAACTTTTGTCAGCTGTTCCTGGATAAATTTTTCACTTAAAAAAAGGTTCACGAAACCGGGATTAACGAAGTTTATTTCGCCGAACCTGTCCGAGAATTCTCTATCGGCTTTGAATTTTTCAACTATCTTTTGCCCTTCTTCGATGGGGCTTGTCCCGTTCTTTTTTGCCAAAACAAAAGCGAGGTTAATGGAATAATCCCCCATTTTGTCATCAGGCGGAGTCAGAACATCAAATGCGGTATCCTGATAATATTCCTGAATTTTATTTTTTAGCCATCTTTTTATCATATAAATAAATAATACCTTAATTTTTTCAAATAAAAAACGACATATACTGCCGTTTAAAATGGGAAGCCAGTAATAATTTCGTCAATAAGGCCATTTTTACCCAATCCTTTTGCCTTAACAGGATCCAGCCAAAAATTTTTCTTCTCGCTCATTATCTTCAGTTCCTCTAGTTCCATACCAACCCTGTTTGCGATCAACCCCATAACTATATCGTTGATCCTGTCCATTTCTTGCTGTCTTTCTCTCCCCTGGTTCACTTCCTCGATTTCAAAAAATGGAAGGACTTGACGAATCTGATGGATCAAAAACTGGGTGTGCGGGAGAGAGTATCTCCTTGATGCCGCCTGCATAATTGCAGTTGACATTGAGGCCACGCTCCCCATGCCCAAAACATTAACCTCTGTGCCGCTTTCAACTAACATCCTGATTCCATCATAAATGGCAAAACCGTGCGCAACATCTCCGCCGGGGGAATTAAGTAATACCC
This sequence comes from Minisyncoccota bacterium, assembly GCA_040899895.1. Taxonomy (GTDB): domain Bacteria; phylum Patescibacteriota; class Minisyncoccia; order 2-02-FULL-40-12; family GWA2-44-9; genus JACPAB01. The sequence goes on along the minus strand of JBBDZW010000028.1, from coordinate 3,375 downwards.
AAACTTTCGTCTTGTCTTTTGTTAAGTGTCTGTAAACAAAATCCAAGGTCGTGCTATAAGACGCGGAACCATCAATCTCATCGTCTAATATCAATATTCCTTTATCTGCTAGGGCGTATCTTTTTTCATCGCCTGGCTCAAGACGCATTACCCGCCTATAGTCCTTTTGAGTTTCCACTGTTTTTCCTTGTCAAGGTTCGATTGACAAATAGAGTATCAGCTTACAATGAAAAACGCCAGAGCTTGTCTTTCCATTGAAAAAATTTATTTTTAATCGCATAATATAAGTTAACATTTACCATTTACCATTTACCATTCATTTTTCCATTTAATCATTGGGGCATTTTCTGAAAATGAACAAATGAAACAATGATCAATTTAATGGAAATTGGAAAATGATAAATGGGAAATATTCTATGAATTCACAAGAATACGACAAGTTATCAATCGATGCGGTCAAAAAAGTCGCCCCGTCGGTGGTCAGCATTGTTATATCAAAATATCTTCCGAAAATTAAGGGCGTCTACGGCATGCCCGGACTACCGTTCGGCAATCCCTTTATGTTTAGGGATATTGAAGATGAGGGAAACAAAGAAAAAGTTAAGGTCGGCGGAGGTTCCGGTTTTATCGTCCATCCTGACGGGCTTATCCTGACTAATAAACACGTGGTCTTCGATACCGATGCCGAATACATGGTCCTGATGATGGATGGCCAAGAATATCCGGCCAAAGTGCTTTCTCGCGATCCCATAAATGATATTGCGGTTATTAAAATAAATGCGACTAACATGCCGACGGTGCGTCTGGGAAATTCATCCAAACTTGAACTCGGCCAGACAGTCATAGCCATCGGCAATGCGCTGGGCCTTTTTTCCAACACCGTTTCCAAGGGAATTATCTCCGGCCTTTCTCGAAGCATTTCCGCGGCCCTTGGAACAGGCGGGGAAATGGAGCACTTGCGCGGAGTTCTGCAGACCGACGTCGCCATCAACCAGGGAAATTCCGGCGGACCATTAATAAATTTGAATGGCGAAGCGGTTGGAATAAATACGGCTATTATTTTCGGGGCGCAAAACATAGGATTTTCTATTCCAATAAACTGGGCCAAAGTAGACGTAGAAGACATCATTAAGCACGGACGAATTATTAAGCCATACATCGGACTCAATTACGTTATGCTGGATAAAAAACTTCAGAAACAATATTCTCTTCCGGTCGGAAACGGGGCTCTTGTTATTAGAGACCATCGACCCGGCGCGGAAGCAATCATTCCCGATTCCCCCGCCGACAAGGCCGGCCTGAAAGAGAACGACATAATCACAGAGTTGAACGGAGAACAGGTTCTTGAAGGCATGGACCTACGCGATATGCTTCAAAAGTACGGTGTCGGAAGCGAGATAGAGCTTTCCGTTTTGCGGAAAGACAAGAATCTCAAACTCAAAGCGACTCTGGAGGAAAGAAAATAGGACGCAAAGGCCTCCCCCAATTTTCTTCACGGACTCCTCGTCGGGTAGTATAACTGCTCACTTCTAATTTTTCTGACCAACCGGAGTCACCTCTGTCAGGCCATGCGGCCCTTCGGCCCGTTCCTGACATCTCCGGATCGGTTCCCAGAAAAATAGCGTCGCTCACAGATACTACCAGCGATTCGTCATAGTGAATAAAATTGGGGAAGGCCTTCGCTTTTGTTAAAGCACAGAGGCAGAGCGTAGGTATAGATAAGGAAAGAAAAACGATATAATATTGGGTTATGAAGGACTATGCTACAAATCCCAGGGCAAATTTTGATTACGAGATACTCGAAACCATCGAGGCGGGCATTGTATTGGGAGGACATGAGGTTAAATCTATCAAAACGGGAAAGGCCAGCATAAAAGGCTCTTATGTAAAGGTGATCAGTGGCCAACTCTTTCTTATTGGAGCCGTTATTTCTCCATACCAGCCGACCAATACTCCTGCCGATTATGACCCCCAAAGAACCCGGAAACTTCTTCTGTCCAAGAAACAAATCTCGGCCCTGGAAAGCACGTCGCAATCTCACGGCTCAACTCTCATTCCCCTAAAACTCTACGACAAAAAAGGCCTGGTAAAAATACTCATCGGCATAGCCCGAGGAAAGAAAAAATATGACAAACGAGAATCTCTCAAGAAAAAAGACATGAAAAGAGCAAAACAGAGGGGCATTGAAGATTAAGGTTTTTCATGCTATAATATTAGAGTGGGTTTCAATACGGGGATGAAAGGCCTCGACGAAGTTTTACAATCTAACGAATGCTAAGAGCGGATGGTCGGTTAACCGCTATAAATATCCGATCAACCAATTTAGGTGCCAATTATACGCCTAATTACGCTTTCGCTTAACGTTTCGTTAAGCGTTCGTCCCGCCTCGGCGGGATAAGCCATTCCGCCGTGAAGCTAAATAACGGATCACGGAGTGTCATATATTTAGCTGGACGGCCCGGGTTTTCTTTTCCCCGCCTCCGTCAAGAATAATGGAAAGATAGTCTGAAGTTATTTTGCCGGCTTTTTACCTTCAGATGAAACACCAAATCGGCTAACTTAGTAGATGTTCGTCGGATAAAATTTCGGACGGCGGTTCAACTCCGCCCATCTCCACAAACCAAAAAGCCCCGTTGCGGGGCTTTTTGTTAGAGATCTGCCAATTATCTTCCTGCTGGACGCAGAGAAGGCAATGAGATATCGCCTGGCCTGCCCAACCTTTCAAGGGCGCTGAAAAGCCCATATTCGGCGGCAGCTCTGGCCGTCGGATTCAAGTTGTCATAAGCCCTTTGGATGACCTGCCTTGCCTGGTCGGGACCGACCACGGCATTCTCTATCGCCTGCTCCGGCAATGTGTCCGCAAAAGCGGAGACATTCGACAGGGCCGAGTCGATTATCCTCTTGTAGCTTTCCAGATCGGCGCTGGACATAGCTCCCGGAGCCCTTCTGGCTTCTTCTAGAGCTTTGGTTGCCCTGGCCAATCCGGTGTAAACCGTATGCTCCTGGGAACCCTCTATGTCGCTGAGGACTACACCAAGCGGCCTTCCAACGTGGAAGTCGGCTCCGGCATCGAGCGGACGATGGAATATAGCGTTGTATATTCTGGCTAACAACGCGCGGTCCACGGTGCACTCTGTTTGAGCGCTAGCGTTATTAGTTCCGCCACCCAGAAAGAAACCGAAAGCAAAGACAACCGCAAAAGCGGGTATAAGAGTAAGAAATAGTTTGTGTTTTAACATAGTTTGATTTGAGTTAGATTTTTAGCATCGACCTTTAGGGAGCAGAATCCGAACTAATGCTACCTTTACTTAAGTATAACAAATCGCAATAATTGAGCCAAAGTTCTTTTATCCACAGGGAGGCCGATAATGCAGG
>JBBDZW010000027.1:1979-4273 GCA_040899895.1 Minisyncoccota bacterium | reverse complement strand
CTTTTACTATCTGAGACACTACGGAGATGACTACGATGAATATCTGAATGGATAATACCGCCACTCCTTTTAATATGCTCGTCAGGTCGCCCGTAGACACTCCCGCTGGACTAAGGAACCTTGTTAGATCCCATCCGCCGGACGGCAGGACCATATCCAGGGGCTGGACGTGGCTTAAGGGGTTCAGGGGTATATTAATGGGCAAATTTACGCCGGGATTGATAAAGTCGGTTGGTGTAAGCCGTTTGACCACGTCGTTGACAACTTCGTTTACGGTCTTCGTAACATCCAATATATCTTTAGCGGAGTCCAAATTTAAAACATCATAACTCCCCGCCAGGTAGTGAAAATTCGACTCCGCGGCAAAAACATTTTGATCACTGGTAAGTGTCCCGACTCTGTCGAGGATCCTCGATGGCTTTGCCATCGGGAGAAAATAATAAATAACAAATACAGCCAAAATTGAGACAACAATTTTGACCGCCCCTCCCCTGCCCTGCCTCAAATTTATTACACAATATTTAAACATGGTGTCAAGTTTAAATGTCACTTCTCAATAATGTTAATTATTTATCAAGTTTTTTTAGTTCCTTGAGCGTCTTGAGGTACTGCTCCATCTTTTCTTTGAGATAGTTTTCTTCCGGACCCAGCTTCCTGCGCTTGCTTAGTGTGCGCAAAAACGTCAACTCTTTTTCCATGTCTTTAATAATATGATCAACCTGATAATTTGATTTCTTTAGGGTCCTTTTAATGACAAACAGGTCAATGAACGGCTTGAATCCGTCTCTGTTTATCCACGTCTTGGCTTTAATCCTGATGAGTTCGATAAGAGCGAGCATCAATCCGACTAATGCGATGAGGAATGCTATGAACATCCATCCGTTGCTTAATAGATCTATTGTCTTGTCGAATATCCTGATGATGTAATCAAGAAATCCCCCTCTGACGATAAATTCCGCGCTGTTTGAAAGTTCAGATACGGCCAGACGTTCATCTTGAGCTATGGCTACGACTTTATACCTGCCCGCAGGCAGTCCCTCCATCTCCGCATACCAGTCGCCAGTAGTAGTAGTAGTAGTAGTAGTAGTAAAGTGATTATCATCAATTTTTACAGCATATATGGCGTTAGCTTCAGGGACAAGTTCTATAAAGTCGTAATTTTTCTTAATTGCCTGCAAAACAACCTTTGTCCCAGGTTCGGCAATGCCTTTGACGATCAGGGCTTCCCCTTTTTTAGTTTCCGAGGTTAATTCTTTTATTATTGGCGCCTTGATTGGGTCTATTTTTATATCAATCTTTGCTGAAGTTGAATTCCCCGCCCTATCAAGGGCCTTAATTTCAACAGAATATTCTCCATATTTTTGAACAGGCATAGCATAAGACCTGCCTCCAAGATCCGCTGCTATTTTTACCCATTCCTTATCCCCCACCTTCATTTCATACCTATCTATGCCAGAGGTCGCATCGGAACTTTCAAATAATAATTCCGGGCGGGGATTTTTTGTGTCGTTCGGATCAAGGCGAGTAATGTTGAACGGTCGCGGCGGTGTAGTGTCAATATTTATCCTAAATGAAGCTATTGGCCCCAGTCCTGCCGTTGTCCTGAATCTTGCGTTGAAGTACCAGGTGCCTTCGTCTAAATTCGTCAATATTCTTTCTGATATTGGAGGGGTGTATCTAATAGAAGGAACCGCGCCGGAACTCCTGTTCAGTGTAAGCAAAACCTCTGTTACCCCGCTTGGCACATCCCACTTGAATAACGGGTTGTTGTTTGAATACCACCTGCTTGGATCAGGGTGGGTTGTTGAACTGATGTTCAGCGTTGTCGGGGCTAAAACTGGCGTTGGGGTAACAACCGGCGTTGGTAGCGGCTCTTCTGTAACGGCAATTAAATTATATAGGGCCTGTGAGCCGGTCCTAAAGACATCGGTCCCATAGCCATCATTAGCCCGAACCGCGGGAGAAGTAAATGCGACTGTCGCCGAACCCACTCTTTTAACTCTAAAAACCGCGCTAAGAATCTTGCCGTTTGTGCCGTTAAAGCCGGGGGTTGGCAGGCCTCCGTTAAAAACCAGAGTGCCGGCGCTGTTGGAAAAAGCCGGTTCTTCCACCCACAAAGAGAATATTGAGCCGGATTTGCTGAACGAAACAACTTCCAAAAGACCGCTGGGAAAATTTATAACGGCTTCCGCGTTATTAATGGCCACTCCCTCCGTATTAACCATGACATTAACAGTCAATATATTCCCCACAGAAAAGTTGCCCGAAGAGGGACTGAAATAAAGGACTGCGGC
>JBBDZW010000027.1:0-1879 GCA_040899895.1 Minisyncoccota bacterium | reverse complement strand
ATAACCAGCGCGATAATACTCCAAATCAGATATGTTTTATAAGGAATCCCGGGAACCGAAGCCAGTTCCGGAGTTATAACGCTCTCATTCCCCGCATTGTCAACCGCTTTTATCTGGACCGTCTCCGCAAGCGTTTGGTCGCGAAGAAGGTGAGGACTCTCGGCCCGGACAAAATCCCCGCTCCCCTCTTTTATTTCATAATGAGAAATTCCCGTTCCGTCATCCGTCGCAAAGAAACTCACAAAATATTGATTATCAAAAACGCGCGGATCACGGCTTATTATCGCTTCATCAAACTTAGGCGGAGTTTTATCTTTTTCAAGCAAATCCCGCCATTCGTCTTTGGCCGGTATCTCCGGCGGCTTCTCTAATATATTTAATGTAAGCGGTCTTAGTCCGGGATTAATTTGGGTTCCTTGGCCGTCATGTAAAAAAACCGAAAAACCGTCAAGAAAATCTATTTGCGCCTTGCCCTCGCTTTTGGCAAGAAAAATTATCCTTAAAATCTTTCCCTTCTCGCCCCGAAAACCGTCTGTCGCGCCGCCCACAAAATTTAAACTCCCGTTCTTGTTAGAAAAAACCGGCGGTTTCGGCCAAAGAGATAATATAGAGCCACCGGTGCTTATCTCTTTAATTTCCAATTTATTGCGGTCGTATAAAATCGTGCCATCAATAACATTGATAGACCTATCAGGTGTAGAAATTTCCAAATCAGCCAAAAATGTATCGCCTTCGCTGATCGTGAAACTCGTTAATTCAAAATAAACCCTCGTTGCCGCCTCAACGCCAACAGGCAAAAAGAAAAATCCTGCAGCAACAATTGCGCCAACGATTAAATATTTTTTGTTAAAAGTTTTGTTCATATTGTTTTGCCCCATTGGAAAAGCATAATAGAGAAGTCAATTGAATTGACCTGACCGTCCTTGTTTATGTCAACGCAGGGATTTGCAAATGGCGGTTGCGTTTTCCAGAAGAAAAGCATGATAGAGAAGTCAACCGAATTTACAATGCCGTCATTGTTAAAGTCAGCGCCGCTACAATCCGAAGACGGTGGAAGTAAGAGCGCGGGTCCCCCACCCCCGCCTCCACCTGGGGCTGGTGTCGGTGTTGGCCCCTCTTCTGACACAGCATTAAATTGCAAGACGGCTACTGATTTTTCCGTTCCCCAATAAACAGCCACTTTCCAGAAATATGTCCCCGCATTGTTCACGGTGAGCGTTTTATTGAATTGTTCTTCCACTCCCGGTTCAATAAATTCAGCCGCCGAAGCGTACGCGACATCATCCCCTCCTCCGCAAACATTCCCTATGGTAGTCACCACGCAATACTCGTATTGATATTCAAAACCCGTACTTCCTTCGTTCGCTATGGCAAAATTAGCGGTAATGCTTGGCACCGTGTTGTCTGTAATGGAATTAATGGTTACCCGAGCCGGCGAGCCCTCAACTTCAAAGTAACCGCTCGTTTTGACGGAATTCCCGCTTACCGTTTCTATAGTTACTATGGCTTCCCATCTCCCAAGGGTCGCCCCGCTTCCCAATGTGGTCTGATAACTATAGACGCCTTTCTCATTCTTGGTCATATTTGTCGGCCCGGCGCCAACCGTTCCGTCGGGCTGATAAAGCGTTATTGACGGACTGGCCACCGGACTGACCAACCGTGTTGACAGGTCATAGATATGAAGTTTCGCTTTATAATTATTGCTTCCACTGCCGGCCTGTATTTCTCCTTCGGTATTAAATTGAATGAAGCGATTATCCGTAAACACTCTGCCGATACTGCCGGCGGTAGTAATGTTGGCGGTAGCCACATCCCAGACATCTTGAGCGGTAATGTCATTTGACGAAGAGGCAACGATAAAACTTTTATCCGCTTTGAC
>JBBDZW010000026.1:0-4399 GCA_040899895.1 Minisyncoccota bacterium | reverse complement strand
CGGATTTAGCAAAAGAAAACGGAATACCAAAAACACCCACACCAACCATGGTGCCGACAAGAGCCGCAATGGCATAAAACAGTCGTCGATTATTTTTCAGAGTTAGAAGGTCCGGGATTTTCACCATGTTTTAGTTCCCCGTATATACCCTTACCTTTATAGCGCAATTCTCGGGTGAGATATTTTTCCAGAAGCCACAATCCCGCCAATACGACGTAGGCAATTATAGTGGTCGCAACAGCTTCTTGATAAAATCCAAATCCACTGGCAATGCCTATTGCGGCAACAACCCACAAACTCGCCGCCGTGGTGGTGCCTTCAATCTTGTTATCATCTCGGCGCAAGATTGTTCCCGCTCCGATGAAACCGATGCCAACAGCAATTTTGGAAATTATTCTATAATCAAAACCTAATTCTCCATTAACCGATGGGTATGTAATAAATAATTTAACAGACATAACGGTTAGCAATGCGGCTCCAAGAGTCACAAGAATATGAGTTCTTAAGCCCGCCACTTTTCCCGAACGCTCTCTTTCAAAACCAATAAAACCGCCAAGAACAGCGGCAACCAAAAGCCGGTTGATCATCGTCCAGTCCCAAGACGAAATATAATTTAAAATAAGCTCCATGCATTCAATGATATTACAAATTATAAAAAATCAACAGGAGATTATAAACAAACCATTCGGGGTGACCCGGAACGGGGTAGCGAAGCGCCCGCATGGCCGGGTCGGGGTTATCCCCGAATGGTCGCTCGGAGTGGTTTCCTGACCGTGCTTTAGCCGGTCAAGGAACTCTGTAGAAAAATTAGAAGACGAGTCGCGATTGTTCTATGAGGAAGGCGATGAGAAATGGGGAGGGGATTTTGGGGTTTTCAGAGATTAAATCCTCAACGCGGTTTTCAGAACTTCATCCATATTTTTAGCGAAGACGAATTTTAAATCTTTTTTAACTTCCGGTGGAATATCTTCCAAATCTTTTTTATTTTCTGACGGCATAACTACTGTTTTAATCCCGGCCCGATGAGCGGCCAAAACTTTCTCTTTCAATCCGCCTATTTCCAAAACCTTTCCTCGCAGAGTAACCTCCCCTGTCATCGCGACATCTTTGCGTACCGGTTTCCCAAGCAAAAGAGAAATAAGGGCAATCGTCATAGCCGTACCGGCCGAAGGACCATCCTTTCTGATGGCGCCGGCCGGAACATGAACGTGAATATCATATTTATTAATATCCTCTTTCGCGCCATGTTTAGCGGAATATCCTCTGGCAAAAGATAAAGCGGCTTGGACAGATTCGCGCATCACATTACCCAATTGGCCGGTAAGGATGAGTTTTCCTCTTCCGGGCATTTTTGCCGCTTCAATGAAGAAAACCTCTCCGCCAACCGGAGTCCAACCCAAACCAGTGACAACGCCTATTTCGTCTTTGGTTTCGGCAAGTTGATGACTATATTTGATTGGGCCGAGGTATTTATGAACGGCATCTTTTGTAATTGTAACGGTCTTTGTTGTCGGAGATTCAACAATTTTTTTGGTAACTTTCCGGCTGATAGTGGCCAACTGCCTTTCAAGATCACGAACACCAGCCTCTCTGGTGTGGTTTCTGATAACATCGGTCAAAGCCGAATCATGGAAAACCATAGATTTTTTCTTCAGACCATGATCTTTGTAAAGACCCGGTAAAAGGAAATTTTTAGCGATATGAAATTTTTCTTCTTCCGAATATCCCGGGAATTCTATTATCTCCAACCTGTCTCTCAACGCCGGAGGAACAGTTTCCAAAACATTTGCCGTGGCGATAAACAGAACATCAGATAAATCAAAAGGCACTTCCAGATAATTGTCTGAAAAAGCGTGATTCTGTTCTGGGTCAAGCGCTTCCAAAAGCGCCGATGACGGATCGCCCCTAAAATCCATTCCAACTTTATCTATCTCATCAAGCATGAAAACGGGGTTTCTTGTTTTAGAATTATTAATACCCTGAATGATTCTGCCCGGCAAAGCGCCGACGTAAGTTCTCCTGTGGCCTCTTATTTCGGCCTCGTCGCGCAAACCGCCCAGAGATACGCGAATGAACTTCCTTCCGAGAGCTTTGGCAATGGATTGACCGATAGAGGTCTTGCCTGTTCCCGGAGGCCCGACAAAACATAAAATGGGACCCTTTAATTTACCGACTTGTTTTTGAACAGCCAAAAATTCAAGTATTCTTTCCTTGACCTTGTTCAGTCCGAAGTGGTCCGAATTCAGCATTTTTTCCGCTTCTTTCAAATTTATTTTTTCTTTGGTCTTTTTTGACCAGGGAAGTTCAACCAACAAGTCAAGATAATTTCTTAAATATGAAACTTCGGGATTGAAAGAGGGCATTTTACTCAAACGAGTCAACTCTTTCAGCGCTTTTTCTTTAACGTCTTTAGGCATTCCAGCCGACATTATCTTAGATTTGATTACATCCACTTCTCCTTTCTCATCATCAACGCCAAGCTCTTTTTCAATGCTCTTTAGCTGTTCACGCAAAAATAATTCCTTTTGCATCTTGCCTATTTGTTTTTTGGTTTCTTTAGCAACACTTTTTTCGGCCTCCATGAGCTCCTGTTCTCTTATTAGATTAATATTAAGCTCGCGAAGAGCATCTACAGATGATTCCAATTCCAATATCCTCTGCTGTTCTTCTATGGCCAGGTTAATATTCACCGCCATTAGGCTGATTATCTGCTCCGTATCTTTAAGTTGCATCATCATATAGATTATTTCCGGCAATATAGTCGGAAAAGAGCGAACCTCCGAAACAAATCTGAATTGTTCAATGGCTCGCCTCAAAAAAGCTTTCTCTTCAAGATTGTTTCTTAAGATTAATGAAAACGGTTCCGTTTTCGCTTTAATAAACGGCGATTCTAAAGTAAAATCCGTTATTTTTGCCCTAACCAATCCTTCAACATCTATTTTTGAAGAACCGTCGGGCATTTTAAAAACGGATACTATTCTGCCGATTGTTCCGACAGTAAACATATCGTTGCGGCCGACATTATCTTCGGTGTTTTTTTGAGTAACAAAGAGAACCAGGCGATCTTTTGTCATGGCATAATCCAAAGCTCCCACCGATTTTGGTCTTTGAATTATGAGAGGAACCACGACTTTCGGAAAAAGAACAGTGTTCTTAAGCGCAATAAGAGGCAGTTCTTCGGGGATAATAATATTACCTAATTTAAAATCTGACATATGTTTGTTAGTATAAATATATTACTGAAAATTAGAAAAAAGTCAACCCTTCGACAGGCTCAGGGCAAACGTCTAGTAGAAAAAATCTTCCCGAGGAGGAGCATTTTTGACAATTTCAAAAGCTTCTTCGGCGGTATCAACTATCTTATACAATTGAAGATCCACCTCATCAATGGCATGATATTTCTGATAAATATCTTCGTGAAGCCATTTGTGAATCGGGTCCCAGAATTCCTTCCCAACAAGAACCACTGGTATTTTATTAGAAATTTTCTTGGTCTGAATAAGGGTCAAAATTTCAAACGCTTCATCCAACGTCCCAAGCCCTCCCGGAAAAAAGACATAGGCCCTTGATGCATATGAGAGCATAAGTTTTCGAACAAAGAAATAATGAAAAGCGGTGCTTTTTTTAACATAGGGATTTATTCTCTGTTCCATGGGCAGCTGGATGTTCAACCCAACAGACTCGCCGTTCGCTTCAACCGCTCCCTGGTTTCCGGCCTGCATAATACCAGGACCACCGCCGGTCACAATAGAAAAACCATCACGAGCCAAAAGTGAACCGAGTTTGCGGGCTTCTTGATACCATTTATCTTCTTCCTTAAATCTTGCCGAGCCGAAAAATGTGATGGTCATTTTGAAATCGGCCAGAAACTGCCAACCCTCAACAAGTTCCGAAAGTATTCTTAAAACCCGCCAATGGAGAGAGGCGCGAAAATCACCTTTCGGCGGTTCGTCGGTGGGGAGTCTGGATGCCGGTAAATTATACTGCCCTTTTTCTTTGTCCATTAGTTTAAATATATGGTAGTTATGAGTTTTTTTGAAGAGGACAACTTATCGCTCACCCCTCCCTAATTTTATCAGGCTTCCGCTCGGACTATTTCTAGCATCTTTTTCTAATTTCTCTGACCGCCCGGAGCTACCTCTGTCGGGCCATGCGGCCGGCTAAAGCCGTGCCGTTCCCGACATCTCCGGCTCGGTTCCCAGAGAAATAGCGTCAAAGATGCTGAAATAGTAGCCGATTGTGCAGATTGATAAAATTAGGGAGAGGTTTCGCTCTTCTTGAAACCAACAGACAAATCGGCTTGCGTGTTGATACAAAGCGAAAGCCCTTCTGAATTTATGAGCGTTGTCGCGACGTTATAACAACTATCCAATGTTGAGGATATTTTTCTGGGAACCAT
>JBBDZW010000025.1:0-4876 GCA_040899895.1 Minisyncoccota bacterium | reverse complement strand
GACCATGCCCGGACGCTTTAAGCTCCAAAAGTTCATGGCCCAGGCAAAAAAAGCCGGCTGCAAATTTGTTGTTTTGGAGGTTACATCGGAAGGCATAAAGCAGAAAAGGCATTTGGGGATAAAATTTGACTGCGCTGTTTTCACCAATCTTCACAAAGAACACCTTGAAAGCCACGGGTCATTTGAGAACTATTACCAAGCTAAACAGGAACTGTTTAAAAGAACAGACAATATTCATGTTTTGAATGTTGACGATAAGCATTTTAAATTATTCAGCGATTTTCATGCTAAGCACAAAATTTTTTACGGAATTACCGGCGGAGATATGAAAGCGGATAATGTCAGGCTGGGAGAAGGTGAAAGCTCTTTTGAAGTTTATGGCACCGAATTCAACGTTCATTTCGGCGGCAGATTCAATGTGTACAATTCCCTTGCCGCATTGGCCGTGGGGGCGATGTATGGCATTGATTTGCCCAGGGCAAAGCCGGTCCTGGAAAGTATAACGACTATAAAGGGCCGGATGGAGTATGTCCAAAAAACTCCTTTCAGCGTGGTGATTGATTATGCCCACACTCCAGATTCGCTGGAAGAGGTTTATAAAACTCTAAAGCCCAAAGACGAAAGCTTAAAACTTATCTGTGTCCTTGGCGCGGCCGGTGGTGGAAGAGACAAGTGGAAAAGACCGGAGTTCGGCAAGATAGCTGAAAAATATTGCGACCAAATAATACTTACCGACGAAGACCCATACGACGAAAACCCAGAAGAAATTTTGAATCAAATTTCTTCTGGGTTTTCGCAAACTCTAAATTCTAAACTCGAAACGCTAAACCATAAGAAGATACTCGACCGCAGAGAAGCTATCAAAACGGCTATCAATATGGCCGAGCCGGGTGATACGGTTGTCATCACCGGAAAGGGGTCGGAGGTCTCAATGGCCGTGGCCGGCGGAAAAAAGATTCCCTGGTCCGATGGGCAGATAGTTTTGGAATTATTGCAAGATCATTCTAATTGACGAAGCAAAAAATAACGCATAATATGATGATTGTGTCCTTTTAAATTAAACGGAGCAGGTTACGGCTTCAGAACCAAGCCACAGACCCAAAGGGAAAAGCCAGATTCACAGCTGTTATGCAAGGGGGTTGAAGATGAAGAAGTTCAATCTTCACCACATGAACCCATCCAGCCGAAGCGGGGAAACAAATGAGTTCAATCTTTTTCCTTACAAGGCGAGGCGGCACGAAAGCTGGCACAAAATTTTTTTGAACATGAAGATATCGGAAGTCTGGGATAATTTGGAAATTATACACTCGGCAATTTTTGATAACGATGAGGAACGAATGAACAGGCATTGGCTGACTTTGTGTAAATTGCCTAGTGCAACCGATTTGAGAAACCAGGTAAACAAAGAATACGAGACAGAGCATCTTCGGGAGAGTTGGGAGTGCGCTTTTGGAGGAAGGGAATTGTCCAGAGCCAATGCTTTCTTGAAACACATGATGCTTTTTATGGTCTTTGGTTCAAGCATGGCTAATCCGGAACAACTTTTTGATAATGGCAATTTAACAGCTTTTTTTGAAAAATTTCCGGTGGAAAATGAGCGCGAGTGGGCATTTGCGATTTGTTTCGGTGTAAACGCAAATTTACATACAATAAAAGCAAAGATGTCCAAAATAATTAGGAAATCTCCTTGATAGGAGGTTTTTTTATTGATAAAATAAATATTGTTATGGATGTTGAACCAAATTTTGAACCCCAACTTGCGGCGGCAAGAAAAAAAGAGCGCATTCCGACCTTGAATGCCCCGGGTTTGATTTGGCTTCTCATTGTCGTTTTTCTTGTTTCGTTGGGTCTGGCAGTGAGCCTACTGGGCAAACAACAGAATTTGAACGGCACAAACCCTGTTTTAAGCGATGAGCCGATACCAACAATTACTGCTCAACCTCGCATTTATACTGTCTCATACAAAAATGGAGTATTCAGCCCCACAAATTTAAGAATTCATGCCGGAGATACGGTCAGGTTCAAGAACGAGGCCCTTTTTGCTATCAGGATACTCTCGGATTCCTATCTCGGTTTCGATAGTGTCGGGGATATCCCGCAGGGCAGCTTCTTTTCATTCACTTTTGCCGCAAAAGGAATTTTCGACTATCATAATAACAGCAATGCCGAAGAGAAAGGAACGATAATTGTTCGGTGAGTGGCCAGCAAGTTATAGAATGGAAAATCCGTTAACCACACAAGTCGAGTCCCGCCTGGGGGCGGCATACATTTCTCTTATGGCCCTGTTCTTTGTCGGGCTGATATTTATCACCCTAAAGAACTTCAGTTCCGATGTGGTGGTGCTTGAAGCCGACCAGACAAGGGTAAAAACAATCTCCAGCACCGAAAGAATATTGATAGAGAGCTGGGTAAAAGATAACAACATTCAGCTGCCCGAAGGCGAGGGCTATCGCTATTTGATCCGTAAGTATCCGAACAAACCCTGGATACGCTAAGTGAAAAATTAAAAGTGAAAAGTTTAAAGTTTCGTCCGAAATTATTTTTAAAGGAAGCCATGTTATTTGCCGCTACTTTGGCGGTCGGTATTTTTACCGCTTACAGGTACTCGCTGATGCCCGACGCGGTCCAGCTTCCCGAGGTCCGTCTTTCGTTTTGGGACGGTCTGCTTCTTGTGGCCGTCATCCTGTTTTTTGTTTTTGCTCCGAAATATAAAAAAGTTGCCAGATTTTCTTTCAAATTTTTTCTTGTCTTCGTGGTGTTTGCCGGAACGCAGATAATTGCCGGCTCCATGGTAAACCCTCCTTTTGACCTGCTTGCCGCCCTGCTTGCCGTTTTTATTTTTATATTTTTAAGGAACGTTTTGGTCCACAACATCGGCGTTATATTGGGCATTGCCGGTGTGGCTTCTGTTTTGGGCTTGGCCATATCTCCGAAGACAGCTGTTTTCCTGTTGGTGGTCCTTTCTTTCTACGACATTTTGTCCGTCTATGTGACGAAACATATGGTCGTCATGGCCAGGAACATGATAGAAAGCGGAGCTCCTTTTGGTTTTATAATTCCATCCGAAGGAGTTAGTTTTTTTGAGAATAGAAAAACCGCCCAGGCTGGTATAGGGGAGAAGTTCATGGTCCTTGGCTCCGGTGATGTTGGCTTACCTTTAATACTTGCCAGTTCTTTGGTCGGATTATATGTTTTGGAGGCGATTGTTGTCGGCATTTTTTCTTTAGTTGGATTATTGTTGACTCACTTGATATTTGTTAATCAAAAAGTTAGGAAGCCGATGGCCGCTTTGCCCCCGATAGCGACAATGGCCATAATTGGTTATTTGATTGCAACCTTAATTTCATGAAAATTACTTTTTACGGAGCGGCCAAATCGGTGACCGGAGCAAATTATGTTCTTGAAGAAGGGGATTTGCGGATTATGATTGATTGCGGACTTTCCCAGGGTTCAAAATATGCCGAGGAACTTAATTACGAAAAATTTCCTTATGATCCAAGTGAAATAGACTATGTTTTTTTAAGCCACAGCCACACTGACCACATCGGGCGTTTGCCAAAGCTTTTCAAAGAGGGTTTTAGGGGCCAAGTTATAGCATCAAAGCCGACTTTGGATCTTGCCAGAAAAGCTCTTCCGGATAATTTTGGTTTAATAAAAGAGGAGGCGGACAAACACGGTCACCCTCCCTTGTTTAAGCTTAGCGATTTTGATCAGATTATGGCTCTTTCCGTCGGTTATGACTACGAGGAGAAAATTGAGCTGAAAAACGGTGTCAAAGCCATTCTTCATGATGCCGGTCACATTCTCGGCTCAACCATTACCGAAATAGATTTTAGCGGGAAGAAAATTTATTTTACCGGCGATTTGGGCAATCCGCCCACGCCTCTTTTGCCCCCACCACACTTTCCGGAAGATGCCGATTTTGCCGTTGTTGAATCGGCCTACGGTTCACGAATACATGAAAATCGCTCGGAAAGAAAAGATATTTTGGAAAAAATTATCATTGATACCATTAACAAGAATGGGGTTCTTATGATACCTTCGTTCGCAATGGAAAGGACCCAGGAATTATTATATGAATTGAATGATTTGATGAATCATAAAAAAATACCCTATGTTCCTGTGTTCATTGATTCTCCTTTGGCTACGAATTTAACCGAGGTTTATAAAAAATATCCCGATTATTTTAATAAAAAAACCAAATACATAATCAATTCCGGAGATGACATTTTTAATTTTCCCGGTTTGAAATTCACAAGAACTTCGCAAGAGTCAAAGGGTATCAACGACATTCCCGCTCCGAAGATAATCATTGCCGGTTCCGGAATGTCTATGGGCGGAAGAATCCTTCACCACGAAAAGCGATATCTTTCGGACCCGAATTCAACCATTTTATTTGTCGGTTATCAGGTAAAAAATTCCTTGGGCAGAAAAATACTGGATGGTGAAAAAACTGTTTCAATCTTTGGAGAAAAAATACCGGTGAATTGTCGGGTGGAAGCAATCGGCGGTTATTCCGCTCATGCCGACCAGGTGATGCTTTTGCGTTGGGTAGATACCGCTAATCTTCAGGCAAAATTAAAAAAAGTTTTTATAGTTCAAGGCGAAGAGGAGTCATCCCAAGCCTTGGCCGATAAAATAAAAGAGACAATAAAAATAGAGGCCATTGTCCCATCCATTGGCGACAGCTTTGAACTCTAAAGCAAAAGCCCTCCCAAATTTCTGAGCCCTCGACTCCGTTAACAACTAAAACCAATGTTTCCTCATTTTTCTACAGAGTTCCTTGACCGGCTAAAGCACGGTCAGGAAACCACTCCGAGCGACCATTCGGGGATAACCCCGACCCGGCCATGCGGCCGGCTAAAGCCGTGCCGTT
>JBBDZW010000024.1:0-4906 GCA_040899895.1 Minisyncoccota bacterium | reverse complement strand
TTATAAGTTATGGAGGCACGGCGATAGCTGTGTTGTTATCTGGTTTAGGGATTGTGTTAAATGTGGCGAAGAAAAGCTAACAACAAAACTGCCTTTCGGCAGTTTTGTTGTTATTTGGCGGCTAGGGCTTTAGAAGAGTTGGATTTTAAGCGGGAGGCTTTGTTGGGTTTTATGACTTTGCTTTTTGCGGCTTTATCAAGAGCTTTATAGACCTTGGGTAAATATTTCTTGGCTTCGTCTTTTTTGCCGGAGACCAGCAACTTTTTGAAAGTTTTTACCGCAGTTCTATAGGCATCAAGCCTCTTTATGTTTTGAACTCTCCTCTTTTTTGATTGTCTTAGCGCCTTTTTGGCTGATTTGATTTTTGGCATTACGTTCTGAAAGATACTATATTATTGGACTTAAATCAAGGTATCGCGAAAGCCCTCCCAAATTTCTAAGCCCTCCGAGCCGGCCCGGGGTAGCCTCCGAACGTTCCTTTTGGGAATAAGGCCATTGCCCATTACTATATTGAGCCTCTTTCTGATTTTATTCACTATGACAAATCGCTGGCAGTATCTGTGAGCGACGCTATTTTTCTGGGAACCATTCGGGGTGACCCGGAACGGCACGGCTCTCTATAGCCGGCCGCATGGCCGGGTCGGGGTTATCCCCGAATGGTCTGAAAAATTAGAAGTGAGCAGATATACTGCCCGATGAGGAGTCCGTGAAGAAAATTAGAGAGAGGCTAAATATGGTGCTAAACAAGTTGGTTTTTGAGTTTCTTTATTTGTTCGCGGAGTTCCATTGCCCTTTCGTAGTCCATTTGTTTTACGGCTTTATCCATCATTTTCTGGAGTTGTTTCATTGCATTTTGCCTGGAACCGTTTGAAAAAAATATAATCTTATTCTCGTCGCTCCCATATTGCTTTTGCGATTTGTTAGAGACAGGAAGGTCAAAGCTGCTCATATCTTTCACTATTGTTTTAGGAGTTATTCCTTCGGCTTGATTATGTTTTTCCTGTTTTTTTCTTCGTCTGGTTGTTTCCCTTACGGCCGAATCTATAGACTTTGTTATTTTGTCGGCATAAAGAATGACGTGGCCGTTAACATTTCTTGCCGCTCGGCCCATAGTTTGGATTAAGGTCGTTTCGTTTCTCAAGAACCCTTCTTTATCGGCATCAAGTATAGCTATAAGTGAAACTTCGGGCAGGTCTAACCCCTCTCTTAAAAGATTTACACCGACAAGCACATCGTAATGGCCCAAGCGGAGGTCTTTCAAAATTTTAAGCCGGTCCAGGGTTTTTATCTCGGAATGAAGATAATTTACCTTAATACCTTGATCGGCAAGATGTTCGGATAAATCTTCGGCCATTCTCTTGGTGAGGGTGGTTACGATGACCCTTTCCCCGTTGGAGGTTCTTTCTTTTATTTTCTCCAAAAGATGGGGAATTTGCCCAGCGGTTGGCTGAATTTCAACGGTGGGGTCAAGAAGTCCGGTTGGTCTGATAAGCTGTTCGGCAATGTTATTTTTTCCGGCTTTTTCCATTTCGTGTTTGGATGGTGTGGCGGAAACATAAATACATTTTTGAACTCTTTTGAAAAATTCCGGAAACTTTAGGGGTCTGTTGTCTATCGCCGACGGTAAACGGAACCCGTATTCTACGAGAGTGCTTTTTCTGGAATGGTCGCCATTATACATAGATCGCAGCTGGGGGACGGATATGTGGGATTCATCAATTATGGTCAAGAATTCCCCCTTTGATTTAAAGAAATCCAAAAGAGTATAAGGTGGAGCGCCCGGTTTTCTGAAATCCAAGTGTCTGGAATAATTTTCTATGCCGTGGCAGTATCCGGTCTGCCTCATCATTTCTATGTCCAGAAGAGTTTTTTCTTGAAGCCTGGACGCTTCTTCCAACTTGCCGTTTCGCTTAAGGTGCCGGACGTGTTTTTGAAGTTCGCTTTTAATGTTTTCTATCGCCAAGCCGACTTTATCATCTGTTGTTATCCAGTATTTTGCGGGAAAAATAATAGCCTCAACTATTCTTTCATATTGAAGGTCTTTCGTTTCCAGTTCCTCGGGGTCATTTATAACCGCCCGATGTATTTTTTCTATTTTGCTTGTGGTGAGCGAAGCCGAACTGCCGAATTTTACCTTGAACACTTCCTGGGCGCTGGGTGTGACTATTTCAATTTCGTCCCGTGTTTTTCTGAATGAACCGCGCTTCAGCTCAATATCCGGCGCATACTGTAAGCGCATTAAGCTTCTAACCAATTCGTCTGGGCTCATTTTTTTCTTTTCAAATATTTCTAAACCAAGATTTTTGTAGTCTTCCGGCGAACCAAGGTTATAGATACAGGAGACCGAGGCGACAATAATAGCGTCATTCCGGGACATCAAAGCTTGAGTGGCCGCGTGGCGCATTCTGTCTATCTCTTCATTTATTTTGGAATCTTTTTCTATATACGTATTTGTGTGGGGCATATAAGCCTCCGGCTGATAATAGTCATAGTAGCTGACAAAATAGTGGACGGCGTTTTTGGGAAAAAAGTTCTTCAGTTCCTTGTAGAGCTGGGCGGCCAAAGTTTTATTGTGCGATACAACCAAGGTTGGCTTATCATATTTTTCTATGACCTTGGCTATAGTAAAAGTTTTTCCCGAACCGGTTACACCCAGAAGAACTTGATGCTGTTTTCCGGACTTCAAACCCCCGACAAGTTTTTTTATTGCTTCGGGCTGGTCTCCAGTCGGTTCAAATTTTGACGATAGTTTGAATAATGGCATTTTGAATGATACCCTTAAAGCATGATTTCTTTCATTGAGGGAACCATAGAATATCGTGGTGATAAATTTGTGATTTTGAATACCGGCAGTATAGGATACAAGGTCAATATAGTCCCTAAATTGCTAAATATTTTATCAGGAAGCAAGCCCATTGTCAACCCCGCCCTTGCTGGCAAGGGCGGGGTCAATGGGCGCAGTGCCGAGCAGGGCGAGGCGCAAGAGAAAGTTCGTCTTTATGTGCATTCGCAATTGAATATGCGGGAGGGTACTTTTGATATGTACGGTTTTGCCGACCGGGAGGGTTTGGAGTTGTTCCATCTGCTTACCAGCGTATCAGGAATAGGCCCGAAGAACGCCTTAAACATCCTGTCATCCGTTGAGCCAAAACACCTCAAGGCGGCGGTAGTGAACGAAGATCCGAATTATCTCAAAAAAATATCTGGTCTTGGCGCCAAAGTGGCTCATCGCTTGGTATTGGAGCTTAAAAATAAGGTTGACCATATAGATATGGGTGATATGCAGGGGTTGAATCTTGGAGAGGAAGGTCAGGCCATGGATGCTCTCTTGGTTCTCGGTTACAGTCCAAGCCAGGCCAAGGAAGCTTTGAAAGAAGCCAAGGGCAAGACTCTTGAATTGCGCGTCGGCGAAGCATTAAAACTATTAGGCAAAAAATAAAAACATGCAGTCAAAGTCTTTTTTACAGACAGAGGACTGGTTAGGATTTCAAGAATCTCTCGGCCGGAAGGTTTGGCGTTTTGCCGCAGGTCCTGACGAAGGAAGGAATACAATTATGGCCAATATAATAAAACACGACCTGCCGTTGGGAAAGAGTTATTTATACATACCCCATGGTCCGGTTTTGAATTTTGATAATTTTGGCGGCGGCGTAAAGAATGAGATAGATAATTTTTTTAAACACTTGAAAGACCTGGCTAAAGAGAATAAGTCCATATTCGTGAAAATGGAACCCATTTCCGACTCCGTGATGGAGCTTATATTCAGAAAGCGGATGAAAAAAGCCGATTCGCTTCAACCTCAAAAGACGGTTATTATGGATCTTGAACAGTCCGAAGAAGAGCTTCTCTCCAAGATGCACCACAAGACCAGATACAACATCAATCTTGCCTCTCGGAAGGGGCTTGTGTTTAAAGAATCCGATGACGTGAAAATCTTTTGGGACCTGCTCCGCAAGACCGCCAAGAAGGACAAGTTCCAAACTCATGAAAAACATTATTATTTTGAGCTTTACGATTTTTTCAAGAACAAAGAAGATGTGCGAGTTGAACTTTTTACGGTTGATTATGAAGGTAAAGCTGTTGCCGGCGCCCTCATAATGTTTTATGGAGATACGGCTTATTATCTTCACGGCGCAATGGACAGGGGTTACAAAGAATTTATGGCCCCGTACTTTATGCATTGGGAAATCGCCAAGCATGCCAAGAGCGCCGGCCATAAATATTATGACTTTTGGGGCATTGACGCCAGGCGCTGGCCGGGCGTGACCCGTTTTAAGCTGGGCTGGGGAGGACGCCAGGTGGAATACCCCGGCTCGTTTGACATACCGATTTCCAATTTTTGGTATTTGTTGTACCGTGTGGTCAGGAAAATATTTTAAATCACTCCGAGCATGTTCAAAGAAGGCCTGATAGATAAAACGTTGCGAAGAATAAAAAAACTGATTCCTAAATCGGTTTTTGAGTTTTTTGCTCCTATATATCACACCATATTGGCGTATCTCGGCGCCGTAATCTATGGATTTCCATCCCGTTCGCTTAAGGTGATAGGCGTGACTGGAACAAAAGGCAAATCCACGACGGTATTTTTGATATCAAAACTATTGGAAGGTGCAGGTGATCCGACAGCTGACGGAGTAGCGGCTATCGGGTCTTTGGGCTTCAAGATAAAAGATAAAGAATGGCCGAATAATTTGAAGATGACCATGCCCGGAAGATTCAAGCTTCAAAAGTTTTTATCTCAAGCAAAAAAAGCCGGCTGCAAATATGTCGTTCTGGAAGTAACATCCGAGGGCATAAAGCAGAAAAGGCATTTGGGCATAAAATTCGATTGCGCCGTTTTTACCAACCTTCACAAAGAACACCTTGAAAGCCACGGTTCGTTCGACAACTACCGCAAAGCCAAACA
>JBBDZW010000023.1:0-33774 GCA_040899895.1 Minisyncoccota bacterium | reverse complement strand
TTAAGCTTGCGCTCGTACTTCCCAGGCGGCAGATTTAACGCGTTAGCTACGCCACTGGAAGGGTCGATGCTCCCAATAGCTAATCTGCATAGTTTAGGGCGTGGACTACAAGGGTATCTACAATTGTTACTATCCTTTTAAATGGATGGCACACGCATTTCTGGTATGCTCTGCATATTACTATGCAGGTCGGACTATATCATGCTGTCTGAGACAGCCTCGGCGTGTAGTCTCTACGGGGTTAACGGAAACTTATATTTGTACTCCGGCAATATGAATGCTCTCACGAGCTTCCATAATCTTGGTATCTCTGTCTTAGGAAAATATATAATAAATTTCCCTTTATTTTTACGCATCGTACAGAGCAGTTTAAAATTTATTTTTAATGTCTTAATTAATCTTTCGACTTCGGTCTTGCTAAAACTATGGGTCTGAATAGTCATCCCCACATTATCCTTTGCTCCGTCATCCATGATCCAAACCGCTAAAGACAAAGGGTCTTTGACAAGTCTGGTAATATCCACGGGAATTATTTTACCTCTTCTGGCGGTGTAAAACTTTTTATAGATATCAGAAAATTCAGGATGAGTAAGGGTGACAAACTGGCAAAAGCCATAGATGTTTCCCTTAACCACCTGCTGAAAATAGTTGATATCCATTCCCGTGATAGAATCAAATTCTTGTCGCTTCCATATCAGGAGCGACTTTTGTTTCTCGGAGTGCTTGAACAACACTCTATGACAATTTCCTCTCTTGTTGATGTTAGCATCACCAAGCAAGGAGCCGATAAGAATAGATCTTTGACGAGCTGAAAATCGAAAATTAACCTTTTTATCTCTATGTAAGATGTTCACCAAGTACAAATATAAGTCTCCGCAACTTCCCTCGGTATTTTCCACATTAGTGTCTGTGGATTTTCACCGAAATAGCCAAGTTTACGTTCTTATATCGCTATAAGATGGGACTAGCTAACCAAATCTAATTTTACCATTAGTTTGGTACCCTTGCCAATCCTTTTTGATCCCCACGCTTTCGTGATTGACCGTCAGCATACCGCTAGCAAGCTGCCTTCGCTTTTGGTGTTCCGTGCAATATCAATGGATTTCACCCCTACACCGCACGTTCCGCTTGCCTCTCAGCCGCTCTAGTCTTACCGTTTCCAATGCGGCCCCACAGTTAAGCCATGGGATTTAACATCAGACTAATAAAACCGGCTACTCACTCTTTACGCCCAGTAATTCCGGATAACGCTCGGGGTCCTCGTATTACCGCTGCTGCTGGCCATATAACAATTGAATCAATCGTTTTTGGACTATATCACCACCCACTCATAATGAGGTCGGGTGCTCGGCGTCTTATAGCAACTAAAAAATTGCTATCCGGTTCGTTTAGAACCAAGTCTCTGGGGGGCTAAGTATATTGAGGCAACTTGTAGGAAAAACATTTTAAAATATGTGGTCGGACCGAGCGGCAGAATTGATCTCTGCCTTTCGACCCAATGCATATTCTTGAATATCTTTTTCCTCTACACAAATTATTATATACGGCGGAAGATATTCCGAAATTCTCTTGCAAAGCTTTTTGAAGCCGCTGAGAATCTGTAACCGTAAAACAATTTGTCGCTAAATAAAAAGCATAGTGGTCCTTAGGTCTAAAATCTAAAGATCCATCATCCATATACCATATGGCCAAACTTAATGGTGAAGTCAATAGTTCTTTTATATTCGATGGAATAACTTTCTTTCCATTTCTATAAAAGATCTTATACAGGTTCTGAAATTCTCTCAAATATCTGGTGCTAAAATAATATTGATTGTAGTCTTTCCTAAGTTTTATCTCGGAAAGACAGTAATCCTTGAGATGACCATAGAGCCACTCAACATATTCCTTTGCTTTCGACTGCTGTTTTATCTGCAATCGAATTCCAATTGTATCTGATTTCTTCTCAAAACTTCCGTCACCAAGAAGTAAACCTACTATGATATCTTGTGTCTTTTTATCCAGATTCATTACTCTCATTATACCAGCTTCCCTGCTGATTTTCCAGCATTATTATTGACTAAATCAACAATAATTTAGTTTAGATTGTCACCGCAAGCGGTACTAAACTATTAACTAGGTTTTCCAGCATATAAGCCAAGTATTTTACACCTCATATTCCTATGAGGGCTCGCGCTATCGCCCGAGGAGGCGATAGAAAATTCACGAGGTTAGCAACCCCTTATTCTTCAGGTACAATCAAAATTTTTCCCTGACAAAAGCAGTTTACATCCCGAAGGACTTCTTCCTGCACGCGGCATCCCTCGATCACACTTTCGTGCATTGTCGAATATTCTCGTCTGCTGCCACCCGTAGGTGTACGAACCGTGTCTCAGTTTCGTCGTTGAGGGTCGTGCTCTCACACCCCCTACCCGTCATAGCCTTGGTGGGCCGTTACCCCGCCAACAAGCTGATAGGACATAGGCTCCTCTCAAAGCGGATTGCTCCTTTACTCTTACGAGACTATCGGAAATTAGCTAATCTTTCGATTAGTTGTGTCCGACTTTAAGGTAGATACCAATGTGTTACTAACTCGTTCGCCACTATCCCTCCCCAGTTTCTTGCGAAACTGGGGAGGGACCGTTCGACTTGCATGACTTATCGGTGCCGCCAGCGTTCATCCTGAGCCAGAATCAAACTCTCTTAAAAATAAGCTGGTTAAGTATATAAAATTGGGAAGGTTCACTAGTGGTTATACTTGGAGTTTAATATCCTTCGCCCTAGGAATTCGCAAAAATTGGCTTGAGATATTGTCCCTCTCGGGACTCAATACATTCAGCCTCCTGGCCTCAGTATTTCGCGCCCTGCGGCGCTCAATAATATAACCACGATTATCCTGAGGCTGCTCGAAGGACAATCGTGGTTATACAACCGTATATATGGATATTTTAATTAATCATCCCACATGTTGTTCTCATTGTATTCTTTTCCAAACTGAAGTCAAGTGGATTATTTTGAGCGCTGTTTCCGCCACTCCGCTATCTTCTTGTGGTCGCCGGAAAGGAGGACCTTGGGTACTTTCAGTTTTTTGCCGTTCAAAACAAAAACTTCGGGACGGGTATATTGGACGTATTCCTTTATTTTTGCCCCTTTGTCGGAGAAACTCTCGTATTTTATTGATTCTGGCTTGGCTATAACGCCGGGTATCAAGCGGGACGTCGCTTCAATAATAACCATCGCCGGAACCTCTCCGCCAAACAAAACATAATTACCGACGGATATTTCTTCGTCAGCAACATGTTTGGCAACTCTTTCATCCACACCTTCATATCGGCCGCAGATAAAAACAAGCTGGTCGTATTTTGCCAAGCGGCGCGCATCTTTCTGGGTAAAGGTCTTTCCCTTCGCCGACAACAAAATCACTCTGCTTCTTTTGTTTTTCACTTTTAACTTTAAACTTTTAACTGCTCTGAAAATAGGTTCTATTTTCAAGAGCATACCCGCTCCTCCTCCGTAAGGCCTGTCATCCACAGTTTTGTGGTTATCGATGGTCCATTTTCTTAAATTGTGAACACCGATCTTTATAATTTTTTTCTTCTGCGCCCGCGCCAAAAGGGACTCGGAAAGAAAGCCGTCAAATAAATTAGGGAAAATTGTGATGATATCGAAACGCATTTCGAAATTTTAACACAGAAAACCCCTGTTCGGGGTTTTCTGATTGAGATTTTTAACGCAATCCCTCGTCGGGACTCCTCGGGATAAGTATTGGCAGCTGTGCTACGCACAGGCCACTACTTACATATTCAACTCGCCGACGACATCCTCGATGTCTTTGGTCTTGCCTTCCGGCTTGACTCTCATGCTTCCTTCCGGCTCTTCTATCCGGAGGTTCACTCTGGCATTATTCCTCATTCCGACTATTCTGGCCAAAGTCCTGACTGCCTTGGCGGTAGAACCGCTTCTTCCGATCAGGAGTCCCATGTCATCCGGGGCAACCTTGACCGAGAGCAAGACGCCGAGCTCGTCAACCGTTCTGGCAACCTGAACCGTGTCCGGATTATTCACGATTGACTTGATTATAAATTCTACAAATTCTTGGTCTCTTTCCATGATTTCTTGCTGGTTTTGTTTATTTCTTTTCGACCTTTGTTTGATAGATACTATACATTATATAACCAGATTAATCAACCTGTCTCTCACATATATATACTTCACCGGCTCCTTACCCCCAAGGTGCTTCTTAATACTCTCATTAGCCAGGGCAATGCTTTTTGCTTCATCTTCAGATAAGCCTTTTTTAACTTTTACGCTGTCGCGTAATTTTCCGTTGACTTGCAGAACCAAGGTGATAAGTTCCTCGGCCAGCAGTGCTTCGTCATATTTCGGCCACGATTCACTATGGATCGACCTTTTATTTTTGAGCACGGTTTGCCATAATTCTTCCGCGAGATGCGGAGCAAATGGAGCGAGAAGTTTCAAAAAGGTTCCGTATTGTTTTTTTGTAAGCCATTTGTCCTCTAAAACATTGAGCAATTTCATCAATCCGCTGACACCGGTGTTGAATTTCAAATCTTTAATATCGTCCCCTATTTCTTTTGTGTATTTATTAAGTATCTGGTCAACAGATTCGTCACCCCTTTTTGGCTTTTCCAGTTTACCGATAAAACCCCGGACCCGATTTAAGAATCTGGAGATGCCGCTTAGGCTGTTCGAATTCCAGGCATAGTCCTGTTCGAACGGCCCCAAAAACGCAAAATTCATCCTCACAGTATCGGCACCGTACTTGGCCACCTCGGCATCCGGGTCCACCACATTACCGCGCGACTTGGACATGCGTTTGCCGTCGGGGCCCATAATCACGCCGTGGTTGCGCCGCGACAGGAATGGTTCTGAAAACTCAACCGCGCCAAGTTTGTTTAAAGCTTTGGTAACAAACCTCGCATACAAAAGATGCATAGTGTTGTGCTCCCGACCGCCGATATACAATGGTACCGGCAGCCACTTGGCCATTTTATCTTTTGAAGCAAATTCTTTCTTGTTCTTCGGGTCGGTGTATCGCAGAAAATACCAAGATGAATCCACAAAAGTATCCATGGTATCGGTTTCCCTTTCGGCCTGGCCTCCGCATTTCGAACATTTCGCCTTAACCCAACTTTTGGCTCTGGCTAACGGCGACCTGCCTCCCTCGACGGGCAAAAAGTCGGTAAGCTCGGGAAGCTTCACGGGCAGATCCGCTTCCGGCACGGGCTGATAACCGCATTTAGGGCAATGGATCATCGGTATCGGCGCTCCCCAATATCTCTGGCGCGAAAGTATCCAATCATGCAAACGATATATTTTCTTAAATTCGGCTAAACCTTTCTCTCTAAGTTTCTCAACAATTTTATTTTTTGCCTCGCTCGATCTTATGCCATCGAATTCTTCTGACGCAACCAAGTGCCCTTCTCCGATATAAGCATTATTCAAAACGGGACATGTTTCCTCTGGATAATTTGGACAAACCACCATTTTTATCGGCAAGCCAAATTTCTTAGAGAACTCCCAATCCCTTTCATCATGTGCAGGAACAGCCATTACCGCTCCGGTTCCATAATGACCTAAAACATAATCAGCTACCCAGACAGGCACCCTTTCATTATTAATGGGATTTAAAACATATCCTCCGGTAAAAACTCCTGTCTTTGATCTATCTGTGTGAACCCTTTCCAATTCTGTCTTCTTTTTTACCTCTTCGAGATACTGGTTTACTTTGTTCAGGTTCTCGTCGGATGTAAGCTTCATCAGCATCGGATGCTCCGGAGCAAGCACAAGATATGTAGCGCCGAATAAGGTATCGGCCCGCGTGGTAAACACTTCGATATATTCCTGTCCGCCTTTTGAAAATTTAAAATTTAAAATTGGAAATTTAATTAATGCGCCCTCCGAACGGCCTATCCAATTAACTTGGGCGGCTTTAGTATCTTCCGGCCAATCAAGGTCTTTAAGGTCATTTACCAGGGCGTCCGCAAAACTTGTGATCTTAAACATCCATTGCGTTAGTTTTCTCTGTTCAACAGGGATATCGCATCTTTCACAACAGCCGTTCACCACCTGCTCATTGGCAAGCACGGTCTTATCTTTTGGACACCAATTAACCATTGTTTCGCCTCGGTATGCCAGGCCTTTTTCGTAAAGTTTAAGAAATATCCACTGGGTCCATTTGTAATAGTCGGGATCGCTGGTATCCACGACGCGAGGCCAGTCAAATGTAGCGCCGATGCTCTTTAACTGCTTGGTCATGTTTCGGATATTCTGCTTGGTCCATGCATATGGCGTACTGCCGTGTTTTATGGCCGCATTTTCTGCCGGCAAACCAAATGCGTCAAAACCGATCGGATACATGACGTTCTTCCCGTTCATCCTCAAATAGCGCGCATAAATATCTGCAATAGAATATGTGAACCAGTGGCCCATGTGGAGGTTCCCGGAAGTATAAGGGAATTCGGCAAGCAGCATAAAATTAGTTCTTTCTTTTGAGAAATCAGGGGCAAGATGAAGTTTCTTTGATTCCCAGTTTTTCTGCCACCTCTTTTCGGTTTTTATTGGATTATATTTGGACATAGCTTGATGAGTTTAACTATATAAAAATTAAATGCATAAATCAAAACTTAGAAAAAAGAGAATCCTCTAAGAGCCCGTGCGGTTTCAAAATAGTATTTATGTTTATGTAGGTTTATATACTAATTTTGAATAGTTTTATAACGTTTTGATTCGTTTTTTCAATTACCTCTTCTGTTGAAATATTTTTAAGTTCGGCTATCTTTTTGGCTACTTCCCAAACAAAAGCCGGCTCATTTCTCTTACCTCTATACGGTTCCGGGGTTAGGTACGGGGCATCGGTTTCCAGAAGTATCTTGTCCAAGGGAGTGTGAATGACTATCTCATCATATTGTCCTCGCACCTGCCTGCCGGCAGGCAGGAAAGTAATAATGCCATTGAAGCCCAGATGAAATCCTAAGTTCAAATACTCTCTTGCTTCTTCTAATGTACCAGTAAATGAATGTGCCACTCCGCCGTATAAAATATTTTTGGCTGATTTTAATATTTCAATTGCATCTTTGTGGGCATCTCGCAAATGCAGGATAAGCGGTTTTTTATATTGATAAGCAAGATTGATGAATTGTTCAAATGCATCTCTTTGCTTTTTTTGTTGGTCTTCCCTTTTGGTCCGATAATAATCCAAACCCACTTCACCGACTGCTACAATTTTTTCATGATTCATCAGGTGGACGAAATCATCCAAGATCAAATTATTTAGATCATTCGGATGAGCACCGACAGCAGCCCAGATGTTTTTGTGTTCTTTTGAAAGTTCAATTGCCTTTCTGGACATCTCCAGATCGGTCCCGACACAGATCATGGACACACCTTGTTCGATAGCACGGCGAATTACCTCTTCTCGGTCTGCATCGTAGTGAGGAAACTGGGGGTGACAATGAGTATCAAATGGGTTGGACATCGGTGTTTCGTTAATTTAAACTATGGTCAAAATCCAAGTATTGTGCTAAAAATCAGCCTATTTAGCCAACTAACCGAGGGAACAACGGCTCTCCTCTTTTTACAAGGAATTTATAGCCATCCGAGATGGAGTGAGATTTTTCATCGCCAAATATTCCAAATATTCTCTCTGAAGTTTGGGGTAAAAAGGGTTGTAACATCCAGGAAATGTGATGAATAAGATAAACCAACCCGGTCATTGTTTCTAAAAATCCGTCCGGATTTTCTTTAGCTTCTACCCAAGGCTTCCTGTCGTCTATATATTTGTTGGCTTCGGCAATCAATTTCCATATCTCACCTAAGGCATCATGTAATCTGAATTCCTCTACCGCATTTATATAATTCTTCCGCTCTACGCTTTTTACTTTACACTTCTCGTTTTCATATATCAGTTCCCCATCCATTTTATCGTCTATAAGCGTGGCAACTCTTTGGATAAGATTGCCCAAACCGTTGGCCAGATCGCCGTTATAACGCTCTTCAAGTTTTTTGTATGAGAAGTCGCCGTCATCTCCGGAAGGAATTTCGCGCAGTAAAAAATATCTGACAACTTCACTTCCATATTTTTCTACCAAGCCAAAAGGATCTACGACATTACCTACTGTTTTGGACATCTTTTCACCATCCACGGTAATAAAGCCATGGACGTAAATAGCCTCAGGCAAAGGAAGCTCGGCAGAAAGAAGCATGGTGGGCCAAATCATCGCATGAAACCTCAAAATATCCTTTCCAACCAGATGCACGTCCGCAGGCCAGTATTTCTTGAAATTATCTTCTCCGGCAGTTGCCGGATCGGCATATCCCAAAGCTGTTATGTAGTTGGTAAGGGCATCAGCCCAAACATACATCGTTTGAGTATCATCTCCAGGAACAGGAATCCCCCACTTCAAATCTTTAGAGGGTCGGGAGAAACTCACATCTTCAGCATCGTCAAATAAATTTAAGATTTCGTTCTTGCGGGACGCTGGAACTATCTTGAGTTCGTCGTTCTCAATTTTTTTTCTAACTTCATTTTTATATTTTGTCAGTTTGAAAAACCAGTTTTCCTCTTTTATTTTTTCCGGTTCAGTTTTATGCAATGGACACACGCCATCTACTAAATCGCTTTTTTTAATAAAGGCTTCGTGTCCCACGCAATATAAGCCTTCATAATTTTTTTTATATAAGTCGCCCTTGCCGGCAAGTTCTCTCCAAAACTTTTGGGCACCCGGCCAATGCCTCACTTGGTCAGATGTTCTGATAAAATCGTCGTTCGAAATATTTAATACTTTGGTTAGCTCTAAAGTCTTGTCTGCCATTTCATCCACAAATTCTTTCACACCCTTGCCTGCTTTCTCTGCTCCTTTGACTACTGTTGCTCCGTGCTCATCGGTTCCGGTCAAAAACCAAACATCATCGCCTATCAGTCGGCGATACCTCGCAAGTACATCTGCTTGCAGTAATTCTAAAGCAAAGCCAATGTGCACGGGGGCATTTGTATAAAGTATGGCGGTTGTAATATAAAATTTATTTTTCATTTTGTAATTGTAGATACCAGTCCACAAGTCTGTTTGTCATTTTTTTGGCATCTACTCTTGATTGTTCAATACTATATTGAATTTGGTCGCGCTCCAAATCCGAAGTATAATTACTATCAGCTAATTTTCTTGACTTAAAACCGGATTTAAAAACTCCGCTCATTTTTTTATTCGCGTATATTTTGGGGGTGTGAGCCCATCCTGTTTTTTGTTTTTGTTCTTCTGACATCTCAAACTCTCCGGAAATTATTTGGGCTCCTCTTAAATTTTCTTCCGGAAAAGCGTCGGGACGGCCCAAAGGACCATCAAACTCTTGGCCGATTGTAGCTATGTCCAAATCATAACCGGCATTTCTGATTAAACTGGTTAATACCTTAAGAGATTCTCCCGAGAAAACCGTATCCGTGATTATCAAAATCTTCTTGTTTGGCACAGCACCGAATTTTGAAATATGCTGCTCAAATTTATCTTGTTGATTTTCTTTCTCTTTGAAAAACCACCCTCCTTTTTGTAATTTACTCGGTATAAATATGGTATTAGGCTGATAAAGTCCCTTGATTTTTGAAATTTCTCTAATAAAATCTCCCAAAATCCTTGCTGGAATTCTGCCCGAAGCATCATCGCCTATAATTAATCCGTATTCGCCATTCTCAATCCTGTCTTTTATCTTCTCTATTATTTTCTTTATTGGTTTTTCCAATTCGGCCACCTCTTCAAGTCGAATTTCTTTTTCTGCTTCAACTGGCTTTTCCTCTTGTGTTGTCAGTTTTTCAAACATATTATTTAGCCCTTATTATTACCACAAACTCTCCTAAAACTTGTGTTTTATTTAATTTTTCCAAAATCTCTTCGGCTGTTCCTCTATATATCGTTTCAAACTGCTTAGTCAGTTCGCGAGCAACTACAATCGGTCTGTCTCCTGTTTCTGATATTTCTTTAAGTTCTTGAAGTGCTTTCAGTATTCTATGCTTTGATTCATAAAAAACAATTGTTTCGGGTGTTTTGCCTATTTTTTTAAAAAATGTCTGGCGGCCTTTCTTGTGCGGAGGAAAACCCAAAAAAACAAATTCGTCGGAATAAAAACCGCTAATAGATAAAGCTGCTATCGCGGCATTTGCGCCTGGAACAGGAACTATTTTAAGATCAGGCAGATACTTGAGCACTTCACTGATTAAATAACTTCCCGGATCGCTTATTCCGGGAGTGCCTGCATCGGTAACCAGCGCAAGATTTTTGTTATTCTTTAACAGCTCGATTATTTTGTCTAACTTTTTCAACCCGCTATGTTCGTGATAGCTTAATACATCTTTTTTAATGTTGTATCTATCTAACAGAACTTTTGTTACCCTCGTATCTTCGGCCAAAATTAAATCCGCATTGCTTAAAACGCTTATTGCCCGCAGTGAAATATCTTCCAAATTGCCGATAGGAGTAGCGACGATATAGAGCATGATTTAAGCGGAGAGACGGCGAGATTCTTTTTGCCGGGCAAAATCATCCAACATCTCAACAATGACCGTTGCCAATGGGACGGAGAGGATCATGCCTGGAATTCCGGCGAGCTGCAGGCCGACAAGAAGAGCGATAATAACAACGACGGGGTTAAGGCCGACTATTTTCCCCAGAACCAGCGGTACCAGCAAATGGTTCTCAAGCTGTTGGACCACAACATAAAATAATAGCACCCAAAGACCAAAAGATGGCGCTTGGAGAAATGCCAAGAATACGGCAGGAATGGCAGCGAGGACAGGCCCAACAATCGGAACTATCTCCAATATGGCAGCCAGCAGGCCAAGAACCAGAGCGTACTTTACTCCCATAAGAGAAAGACCGACATATACGACAAGGCCCACTATAAGCCCAAGTAGAAGCTGGCCCTGCAGCCAACGACCGACCTTAATCTCTGATCGCTTCCACAAATCAACGGCATAGGATTCGTATTTTTCAGGAATTATAGAGCCAAGGAAATTCTGGATACCATTCTTGGTCACCGAAAGGTAGAAAGAAATTATTAATATGGCGACAAACGACATCACTCCGCCGAAAATGCTGACAACCAAACCCACACCCGATTGGGCCGATTGCTGGAGATATGAGGAGAAGCCTTCCAAGATGTTCTGTATCTCGCTCACAAAATTCAAATAACTGGGCGCGCCCGCCTGGGCTTGTTCCAAAGAAGATGAAACTTTGGCCAAAGTTTCGGGAAGAGCAACCAAAAGTTGGCTAACCTCCTGGGAAATGAAAGGAACTATAAGAGACAGGAGAAAGACCACCAAACCCAGAACGATCAGAAACAACAACAGCACGCCAAACAAGCGCGGAAAACCCTTACTTTCAAGCCAATTTGCAAAAGGAGAGATTGCCGATGCGATTATCAAAGCAAACAGGAAAATAATAAAAACATCTTTAAGAATGTAAAGAAACACAAAGAAAAGTATGACCAAAACAGTCCTGATGATAGTCCCGGTGTTTATTTCTATGTGAATGTGTCCGTGTTCTGCCATATTATAATTTCAAAATCTTCTTAAACGGCTCGATTTCTTTGAACGGGCCGATCAGGGAGAGATTTAATCTTGAGACGTCAAAGATATCGGATGCCACCTGCATTACATCCGCAAGGGTGACTTTCTTAATTTTATCGAGCTCCTCTTCTGGTGTCAAAATTTTGCCGTGGAATATCAAGCTTTCGGCAACCGTTTCGGCTATATAATCGGAGTGCTCAAGAGCCAAAGCCGTCCTGCCGACCGCTTTATCTTTTGCCTGCTGCAACTCTGTGGGGGTTATCCCCTCTTTTTTGACCTTTCTTATCTCGTCAAGCACAACTTGGACTCCTTCGAGAGCGCGTTCATTATTAACTCCGGCACTAACGGCAAAATAACCGCTGTCCGTATAGGGCTGCTGGCCGGCTGAAACATAATAGGCCAGGCCTCGCTTCTCTCTCACCTCGTCGAATAGGCGTGAGCTCATACCTCCGCCAAGCACGCTTCCTAAAACCGACAAGGCATAACGCCGCTCGTCGAACATATCGAAAGAACGGAAACCCAAGACAAAATGGGTTTGGTCGGTAGCTTTGTAGATTATATCAAGCGCCGGGCCATCCTGCTTCTCTATAACCGCAGGTTTCCCAAATCTCTTTCCGTGCCTTATCTGCTCAAAATGTCCGGCAACTTTTCTTTTTATGACTTCCGGGTCGATGTTGCCGGCAACGGCCACCACCGTGTTCTCGGCAATATAATGAGTATCAAA
Source organism: Minisyncoccota bacterium (assembly GCA_040899895.1). Classification (GTDB taxonomy): domain Bacteria; phylum Patescibacteriota; class Minisyncoccia; order 2-02-FULL-40-12; family GWA2-44-9; genus JACPAB01. Next base: position 21,496 of record JBBDZW010000023.1, on the reverse strand, counting down.
GTAGCGGACAAAATCGTCGCACTTCAAATTGAGGACGGTCTCTTTTTCGCCGGCTATGTCCCATCCAGCCGGCTGATCCCCGTAAAGAAGCTTCTCGAACCTCTCCCCCACATACCTGGGCGGATCGTCATTGTACATATTTATCTCTTCAACGATGACATGCCTTTCTGTTTGTATCGCCTCTTCGTTGAATTTGGAGTTCAGGAATATGTCGAATACGACATCCATTATGACATCAACTTTTGCGGCGCTGGCCTTGGCGTAATATCCGGTCCATTCCTTGCTTGTCATCGCATTGAACTGGGCGCCGATAGATTCCAGTTCCCTGGAAATATCGAGCTTGCCAGGCCTTTTGGTCGTACCTTTGAACATCATATGCTCAAGGAAATGGGATATGCCGTTTATGTCTTTCGACTCATATTTTGAACCCGTGCCGACCATTACCATTACCGTGGCCGTCATTGTTCCTTTCATTGGAACGCAAACCAAACGCAGACCGGAGTCGAGTTGATAGAATTTGTAGTCGAATAAATTTTTTTCCATTTAATTGTGTCGGCGGCAGGGATTGAACCTGCGACCTGAGCTTTATGAGGGCTCCGCTCTAACCACTGAGCTACGCCGACCTGATATTTAGATAATTAACCTAAAAATCATACACTCAAAACGGGTCGTAGTCAACGCTATTTTTGGCTGTATTCGTGCTCGATCTCGGCGGCGACTTCGAAATCTTTGTCGGTCACCTTTCCGCCGATATCAAAACGCTGGAGTTCGAACAATATCTTGTTGTAAAAAATGTGCATATCCGGATGGTGGTCCATTTTCTCGAAATATGGGGCCATCTTATTTATAAAATTCAGACCGTTCATAAAATCGGGGAATTTGAATTCCTTTTTTATTTTGTTATCGGCATAGGTCCAGCCAGGCAGAGTTTTCAGTCTGGCCAATATCTCCTCTTCAGAAAGCGGTATCGGTTTTTCCATATCCTAAATCTAAATCTAATCCGGTGAATTGGCAATGAAACCAAAGTCCCCATTATGGGGATTTTGGGTTCCGAATGTTGCGGGGGTGGGATTCGAACCCACGACCTCCAGGTTCTGACTGTTGGCTGCCATTACTGACAGTGTCGGACTATACCATCATCCGCCGACCGGCGGATGCTCCCATTATAGTCTCTGAACGTCTCCTTCGGTTAACTCAGGATTTCGCTGCTGATTGCCCATTCATGTGAATTAGGGTTTCCAGCAGTTTAGAGAGTTTTCCATATCATATTACTATGATAGGTCACAATTTGATTATGAGCCTGACGAGCTGCCGCTGCTCTACCCCGCGATTTAATAATATTATACTTATAAACAAATCGCAACTTCAAAATAAAAAGCAATTGCCGTATAATGTAGTATAACTACATATGGCTAAATCGGATTTAAAAATTAAGGCTCGGAAATTAAGAAGTTCAGGGAAAAGCGTCAAAGACATATCCAAGATAATAGGAGTATCCCAAAGTACTATTAGCCTCTGGTGCAGAGATATCAAGTTAACTGAGCAGCAACTAAATAAGATCTTAAGCGAAAAGGGGCATTTGATTTTGCAGGGACGATTAAAGGGCGCTAATTTTCAGAAAATGAAAAGAATAAATGCGATAAAAATAGCAGTTCAAGAGGCAAAGAAACTTAATAAATTATCTGAAAGGGAATTCTTTATGACAGGATTGGCCTTGTATCTTGCGGAAGGCACAAAGACATACGGAACAGTTCAATTTACTAATAGTAACAAAAAGATTATTAGATTTATGATAGACTGGTTTCGCCGTTTTTATAATATAAATAATATGGACATTAAGTTCTCTATACATATCAATGCCATACACAAAAACCGCGAGAAAGAAATAGTTTCTTTCTGGAGACGATATCTAAGAACAAAACCAAAGAATTTTACGAATATTAGATATGTTAAAACAAGGCCAGCCAAGAAATACGAAAACCACAATACTTATTATGGAACTATGGATTTTCGAATCAAAAAGAGCACAAATTTATTATATAAATTGAATGCCTTAACCGACCGTTTTTTAACAATACCGAGGTTGTAGCCGAATCCCACCCCCGCAACACTTCGACTCGCTTCGCTCGCTCAGTGCGAGCCGAGGCGAAGTGGCCTGAGCCGTTCGGTGCTGAGCTCACGACGAAGCGCTTGTCGAAGGCCAACATAAACATACTTTGCCGGACTCATTTGGTATTCTTGCAAAATACACACTATTGGTGTATTTTGCTTGGTAGTTAATTACCAATGAGAGTACAAATATGGGCCACTACTGGAGAGAAATGGACCCCGCCGGGGCTGAAAAACATGACAGAAAATTGCATCGTAGAGCGGAATTGAGAAAAAAGATAAAAAGCATGTCTCTTGGAGAATTCGCCGTCAACGAGTTGGAAGCCGTTATGAGACTTCTTGGATTGGCCCACAATGAAGCGGGTACTCTTGAACCACACGAAGAACATCTAACACTTTTGGAAAAGAAAACTGCCCGCAGAAAAAGAGACAAGAAAATCTAATGCCTTTGCCAAACCACGGCATCCATTGTTTCTGTGTGGATTGCCAAGAACACCACAAAAAGACCGACGAACCAATGATTGAATTCTGCGTTATGTGCAATGGACCAACCCCCTACCTTAAAACCACACCAATTGACGAAAGAGAAAACTATATTGAGGGATGCGGCCAGCTTTGTAAGAGTTGCGCAGAAAAAATCTAACACCGTTTTAACAAAACGGGTGACGGCCAAAAGGCCGTTTTTAATTGCCTAAGCTTAGTACAGCTTGGCTTGCAAGAGTATCTTACCGACGTTAACCGCTGAACCGCAGTCTAAAAATAGTTCTTGCGGTAATGAATTGCTGGAAAGAGTTATTATTCTATAACCATAGCCCTGCAAACTGTAAGAATTACTGCCCACCTTAACGATTCTGGCATCACCGGAACGATTATCAATCATAATGCTTGTTCCGTTCTTATATGTTATGTAATTGGGAATGGCTGCGCAGTCCTGGTTGAACTGTATCCTTCTGCCATCGTATTCCTTGACCAATTCGGTGTAAGACTTGGTTGAACCAGCTACAGGAGAAGCCGTAGCTCCTACTTTTGCGGGAGCCTTAGTTGGACCCACCGACACAGAAGGAGTTGCAGAAGATCCCAGATCACTCAACTTATCCCCTTTTACCATTAACCAGTATCCAAGAGCTGCCACCAACGCGACTACTAACAAAAGGAGCCATTGATTTTTTTTCATCCCGTACGAAGTAGCTGCTGCGCAGTTTCATAACGACCGTTATGTGCGCAGAACAGCCATAGTTAATTTATCTCGTATCCCGCTCGTTTTACCCGTTAGGGCGACTTCGTTCGGGATTCATATACATTAATTTTACTCGAGTTTGAACTGTTTCAGCAATGATCAGGTGTGGATAAGAAGCCGGCTTAATGTTATAATATGTCAGCTTTACTGTGTTAGTTGGTGAGGTACCGAAGTGGTCATAACGGGATCGCCTCGAAAGCGATTTGCTCCGCAAGGGGCCCGTGGGTTCGAATCCCACCCTCACCGCCAATCAGTTCTCATCTGGAAATTTGCCCCCAAAACTGGTAAAATGACTGCTGGAGAGGTGGCAGAGTGGTCTAACGCACCGCACTTGAAATGCGGCGTAGGGGTAACCCTACCGTGAGTTCGAATCTCACCCTCTCCGCCAAAAAACACCGCCAAGTTTAAGTCCAACTTCAATGACCTACATAGTAGACCTAAAAAAGCACAAAAAAAAGGCGGAGGAACCTACAAAGGTGGCCGAGGAGACCGCTCCAAAGGTCGTCACCCCGCCTCCGACAGTAGCAGAAGCGCCTCGGGCGGAAATAATCGAACCGACCCCGCCGCCGGAACCGGATTTCGCCAAGTCCCCTCCAAGCTTCCTCTGGGAAGCCCCATCTTTTTACTACAATCCCCAGAAAAAATACTTGGCAATGATTGTAATCGCCCTTGTGGCTGGAGCGGTGACGCTTCTTTCCTATCACCAAGACATGCTTCTGGCCATATTCCTGATGCTATCGTCCTTAGTGCTGGTTCTGTATGCCAACAAGAGGCCGGATATTTCGAAGGTCAAGGTTGACCAGGCCGGGGTTTCAATTAACGAAAAAACATATTATTATAAAGAGCTCAAATCTTTCTGGATAGACTATAATCCTAATGGACTCAAAGAGATAAGCCTTGAGTCTAAAAATTGGTATTTACCGCACATCAAAGTATCGTTAGAGAAGGAAGACCCGATAGAAATCCGCTCTTTAATGGTAAATTTCGTTCCGGAAAAAATTCATGAACAATCGCTCGTAGATTTTATAGCCAGAAAGCTTGGGATATAACATTGCCTAACCTAAGCCCTCGTCGTTCAACGGATAGGACACGGGATTGCGGTTCCCGTAATAGAAGTTCGATTCTTCTCGAGGGCACCAAAACATAAACCAAACGGCTCACATGGGTGAGCCGTTTGGTTTATGAACTTTCGCTTTCCTGGCGCGAATGTTAAAATATTGCCGAAATGGACATCTTTTCGCCAATAGAAAATCTGAAAAATGTCGGGTCAAAGAATCTGCCCCGATTGAGTAAGCTAAGCATCAAAACCATAAAAGACTTGCTTTGGCATTTTCCTGTCCGTTATGAAGATTATTCAAACATAGTTCCCATTGCCGATGTCCAAGCCGGAGGAAAGTTCAATGTTCAAGGAGAAGTATTGAAAATCGTGAACAAGAGACTTTTCCCCAAAAGAATGTTTATTACCCAAGCGTTTATTAAAGATGAATCCGGAGCGATAAATGCTGTCTGGTTCAACCAGCCCTATGTAGCGAACTCTCTTCAGGAGGGATCGTTCGTGAGTTTAGCCGGAAAAGTTAACTTGGATAAGCATGGTCTTTATCTTGCCAGCCCGACCTATGAAAAAATAAATGATTTGGATTTTGGAATAAAAAAAACAAATCTTACCCATACCGGAGGACTTATTCCCATATACCCCGAGACCGAAGGCATAACCTCCAAATATCTTCGCTTTCTTATTAAGCCCCTCTTGTCTCAGTTGAAACTGGAAGACTATATGCCAACTGAAGTATGCAAAAGAAATAATTTAACAAACCTCCTGACTGCTATCCAAAAAATTCACTATCCCCTGACCGTCGCCGAAGCGGAAGAAGCAAAAACAAGACTTGCCTTTGATGATCTTCTATTATTCCAAATTAAAGCCCTGCTTGAACGCCGAAAAATTAACCAACTCAAATCACCGGCCATACCGTTTGATAAAGATTTAATCACTGATTTTATAAAAAAACTACCTTTTGAATTGACCAAAGATCAAAAAATAGCCGCCTGGGAAATATTAAAAGATCTGGAAAAATCTTATCCGATGAATCGGCTCATGGAAGGAGATGTCGGTTCCGGAAAAACCGTTGTTGCCGTTATCGCCGCCATTCAAGCGGCAAAAGCGGGATATCAAACGGTGTTCATGGCCCCAACCGAAGTTCTGGCCCATCAGCATATGGAAACAATTCGTAAACTCGTAGCTCACACCAATTTGGAAGTTGCCCTATTAACGGGTTCAACCGCTTGGAGCAACTACAGCCTGGGAAATAAAAGTGAAATAAAAAGAAGGATCTCTTGTGGCAACGCAAAGATTATAATCGGCACTCATGCTCTCATTCAAAAAGATGTTGAATTTGATAAACTTGCCCTGGTAATAATTGACGAACAACATCGCTTTGGCGTAAACCAACGCGCTAAATTAGTCAAAAACAATCCGGCAACTGCCGAACAAGTACCCCATCTTCTGTCTATGACGGCCACGCCTATCCCCCGAACTCTCGCTCTCACAATATATGGCGACCTGGATATTTCCATCATAAAAGAAAAACCTAAAAACAGACAGAAAATAATTACAAAAATAATATCCCCATCAGGCCGAAAAGCAGCCTATCAATCCATCCGTTCTGAAGTAAAATCCGGCAGACAAGTATTCGTTATTTGTCCCCGCATTGAAATGCCAAGCCAAGAGCCAAAGAACAAAAGCTCTGGACAATTGACCCTTAGCTCTAAACTCCTTTGGGCCGACATGAAAGCCGTCCAAGAAGAATATAAAAAACTTTCGGAACTGATATTTCCCGACCTAAAGGTTTCAATGCTTCACGGAAGAATGAAATCAAAAGAAAAAACGGAAATAATGAGTCAATTTAAAGATGGTCTCGTAGATATTTTGGTCTCCACATCCGTTATTGAAGTCGGGGTAGATGTGCCAAATGCCACCATTATGATGATTGAAAATGCAGAGCATTTTGGTCTGGCCCAGCTCCACCAGTTCCGAGGACGCATTGGACGCGATAAGCATCAATCTTACTGTTTTCTTTTCACCTCCGGCGCCGAAAAAACAAGCAACCAGCGCCTCAAGGCGCTGGTTGCAATAGATGACGGATTTCTCCTTGCCGAAAAAGATATGGCCATTCGCGGACCGGGCGAATTTTTCGGCACCGGTCAATCAGGACTCCCTGATCTAGCCATGGCTTCCCTGTCTAATGTTGAATTAATAAAAAAAGCCAGAATAGAAGCCAGATTATTGCTAAAAGAAAATCCGTCTCTCAACAACTATCCTTTACTGAAAAAACGTCTGGAGTATTTTCAAAAACTTACCCATTTTGAGTAATCTTTCTGTTTTTAGGCGTAACCCAAAAACCCAGATACTTTCCCAGCATTAATCGGGTTTGGGCGTCCAATGCCGGGATAGAACCTAAAAATATTGTTGTAATGGGAAAAAGAATCCATTGCGCCACCATCCAGAAATATTTAAATTTACCGTATTTCGGCGGTCGGGGCGGAAGAAGGATTATTGATATAACGGCAGAAGATATTAGTCCAAACATAGCAAGCGTCATTATCATTCTGACCAAATACGGAAGGTTAAATGACAAAACAGAACGATTAAATTCTGAACCGCCCAAAATGACCGGCAACCAGCCTAGAGCAAAGATGATTATGGCATTAGTGGCCCAAGAATGATTTCCTTCAACCGCAACAAAACCAAAATATAATTTTTTAAATCGTGGGATCGCTTTATTGCGCATAAACCCAAAAAGAAAATACGGTATGTTTTCCGCTCCATAAGCCCACCGTCTTTGCTGTTTGTATATATTTTTCAGAGTGTTCCAAACCGTCGGGGCAACATTCGCATCCATTGAGACCGGATAATAAAGCGGTACGACCCGGTAATCGCCGTCATAACGCAGGAAACATTGCCAAAATATTCTTGAGTCCTCGGAAACCATATTTTTCTGCCAAAAACCAACATCTACTAACGCCTGCCACGGCATAGAATGGGAAGAAAAAGTAGTAGCCGTTTCATGCTTCTCCTGTTTGATTGTGTGCCAAAATGTCGCAGAAAAAGCGACAACTCTGGCGATTGAAGGAGCTTCCCAAATATTATTTACATACAAGGGAACCGGCTGGTACGAAGATTTCAGGGGTTTGTCTGTCGTAAGAAAAGTATGCGTCAAAACTCCAAAATATTCCGGGGAAATAACAGTATCAACGTCAAAATTGGAAACCAGAATGTGATCATACGGAATCCCCCTCAAATCAACGATGTTATCTTTAATGAATCTTGCTCCATAAGAAACGTTTGAGCCCTTGCCACTCATCTCTCCCGGCAAACCGTCCGGATGTTTAATGCTAATGAATTCAAAAAAATTATTCCCGTAATTTTTTTGAATTTCTCCGGCTATTTCTTCTGTCCGGGCTCCGCCCCTCTCTTCCCAGCAAAGCACGACTATCATTTTTGATTTAGGATAATTGGCTTTAATCAAACCCTCCAGGGTTCCCGAAACTATTGAGTAATCTTCCTGATACATCGGAAGAAATATCAAATGATAAACATCTTGCCATGATTTGATGCTCCGTAGTTTGTAATCCGCGGTTTGAAATTTTTCCAGCCGTTCAAGCCAGTTGATTTTAAGGTTACTTTTAAGTTTATTGAAAGAAACTCTTAAATGGAGAGACAAATAAATTGTTTTTATGAGCCAGTAGACAGAAAAAGCGATTATGAAAACCGCCGCAAAAACTGGTGTTGTGGTCGATAGAAGAACAACCAAAAACAATGTTGCCCACGCCAAAAATCCGGGTAGAATTTCAAATAAACGATAAGTGCGCCTAAGGACAGGGTCTTCAACGTCAGAAGCCCGCCCTATGTGGAGATAATCTTTTTCCAAGATGTATAAATCTTACGCCGTTTCGGGCATTTTTGCAATAAAAAACCGTGTGTGGTATAAATAAAATTAACCAACGATACTGCGAGGGAAGAATGCGTTTAAGCCAGAAATGGATAGTCAAACTGATAGCATTGCCGGAATCAGGAATGGGTTATCACATTGTTGATGTACATTTAAAAAACGGAACCGTCGTATACGGGCTAATGGTTGTTAATTGCGAAGAAATAATCAATTTAGGCAACCGTTCTTTTTCCTCTTTTGACATTCAAGACATAAAACCGCATTAAGGAGAGCAGGATTCGAACTATCTTCAAATTGAGAAGTTCAAAAATGAGATGATTTCGCGGCGTGACGACGAAAGTGTGGTTTAAACCACATTGAGGAGGAGCAACAAAGAAATCAGCCATTTTTGAACTTCCCTGAAGGGCGAACCAATTTTACTCATCTTCTGTGTTGTTCGTCGTTCACGTACATTAAGTACGCATCGCTCCTCAACGCCTTGAATATGAGCAAAATTGGCTCCGCTCAAGTGAAGAGTAGTTCGAATCCTGCTCTCCTAGCGCCGATTAAATATCGGCCTTTTATTTTTAGTTCTGTTTGACAGTTTTAGCCATTCGTTTAAAATTGCCTAAATTGCACTTTACCAATTTAGGGAGCGCTTCTATGGAACCAATGGACCTCAATGGCATCATTAAAAATGACGCTGAACGAAAGCGCGCGAAAAAGAAAGATGAAAAAACCTTGATTTTCAAGGGCTACCTTGAACTGTTGAAAAAAGACCCGACAATCGCCCAGAATTCTCCGGCGCGATTGCTGGAAGTGGTTCTGAGTCACAAAACCACAGAAATACCTCCGGACGAACGCTGGTCGTTAGATGACGGCGAGGCGGTTTCGATCAAGTATAATCTTTTTGCTGAACGTCTTTTCGGCGTAGACAAGCCGGTCTTTCAGGTAGTCAAATATCTTAAAGCCGGAGCAAATCGTCTTTCCACCGGCAAGCAGGTTCTTCTTTTAGTTGGACCAACAGCCAGTGGAAAGTCCACTTTTGTGAACATCCTGAAAAAGGCATTGGAGAGATACGACACAAGACAAGTGTTCACCATTGACGGCTGTCCGATGCTGGAAGAGCCGCTTCACCTTTTGCCCCGCCATTTGCGGACAGAGTTTGAGAAAGAACTGGGTGTTCGAATTGAAGGCGATCTCTGCCCGGTCTGCAGGCATAAGTTAAAAGAAGGATTCACCGAAGCAGACGGAGTTATCCGGTGGTATGATGTGCCGGTAAAAACATTTACCTTCTCCATTCAGGGAACCAGAGGCATTGGTTCTTTTGAACCGTCAGATGAAAAATCTCAGGACGTCACCGAACTCGTAGGCAGAGAGAATATCGCCATCTCTTCCACAAAAGGTCCTGACCATCCCCTTGCTTACTCTTTGTCCGGCGAACTTGAAAAAGCCAACCGCGGCGTTTGCGAGGGTCGAGAACTTATCAAAGCCGACGAGAAAATCCTTTGGGTCTTCATCAGCGTGGCCGAGGAAAAAGAAATAAAAGTTCAGGGCTCAAATTTCCCCCACCTCCATATTGACACGGTGGTTATTGGGCACACAAATCTGACTGAATATAAAAAGTTCTCAACAAAACAAGAGAATGAAGCCCTGCATGACAGAATATTCGTCGTGCAATTCCCTTATCCGCTAAAGATACAGGAAGAGGTGAAAATATACAGAAAGCTGATTGAGCAAGAGAGCGATTTCGGCCGGCTCTCAAAGAGCCACATTGCTCCGGGTTCACTGGAACTTGCCGCTTTGTTCGCGGTTCTTACTCGCCTTACTTCTTCCCAAATGGGAGTTGATGTCCTGACAAAGGCAAAGATATACAACGGCGACCGCGCCATTACGGAGATCAGGGATAAAGACAAAAAGCCAATCGACGTCAGAGAACTTCTGGAAGAAGGCCAGGCCTCGGACGACATTATGAAGCGCGAAGGAATGTTTGGCTTGAGTTCGCGGGATGTTCTGGCGGCTATTAACACTGCGTTGGTCAAAAAGAACAACGGCTGTCTCACGCCGCTTACGGTTATCAGGGCTCTGCGAGATCTGTTTGAGCATAGAATGGGCTACAGTCCAGAGGAGATTAAGGGGTTCAAAGAACTTCTCTCCGCCGGCGAAGGTGGAAGTGTGATTACGGAATTCAAAGAATTCTGCATAAGATCCGTCAGTAAAGCATATCTTAAAGCCTATATCGACTTGGCCCGCGAGCTTTTCAACCGTTATGTTAAGGAAGTCAAATTTTACCGGGAACAGAAAAGAAAGCACGTCCGTGGCCACGTGGACATTGTCCGCGAAGATCTGTCGGGGCGACCGAAAGAGCCCGACAATAAACTGATGAGGTCAATTGAAGAACACGTTCCAATAGCCGAATCGGAAGCAGATACTTTCCGTGGCGAAATATTGGAGTATGCGGCTTCAAATCCAAACTTCGGTTACGACACCTATACCCCCCTTGCCAGAGCTGTAGAAGAAAAACTATTAGCCGACTCCCGCGCCACGCTCACGTTGATATTGGCCAGTGATAAGCCAAAAGACAGTGAAGCAAGAAAAAGAGCTGACGATCTTTTCTCCGAACTAACCAGATTGGACGGCCCCGGTTTCTGCGAGATATGCTCCAAGGAAGTCGTGGAAAAAACGGCTGAATTTTTGAGTGAGTAGCTACCATGGACCCTCTTTACGAGGGTCTTTTTTGTTGTTATTCTTGCCTCAGAAATTTCACAATCAGGAGAAAATTATGCCAATCATTGTTTCCGAGTCTACCGGTGAACGCGGCAGGAAGGATGCCCGCCGGCACAGGGAAAAGCAAAAAGAAGCCATAAAAGACCGCTTGCCGGAAATAATCTCAAACGAGTCAATCATTACTCAAAGAAAAGGGAAGGTCGTCAAAATTCCGATTCGAAGCATAGATATCCCCCATTTCAAGCCCGGTACTGGCGACGAGTTGCCGTCCGGCATGGGCCAGGGCGACGGTAGCATGGGCGATATTATCGGTAAAAAGAAACTTCCCAACGGAGGCGAACCGGGAGAAGCCGGCCAAGAGCCAGGCGAGGATTATATTGAAACCGAAATCCCCATAGAAGAGTTGATAGAGATGATGCTTGAGGACTTGGGCCTTCCCCGTCTTGAAGAAAAAGAGATTGAAAACATAACCATTGAGCTCGGTTGGAAGATCGCGGGAAAAAGCAAATCGGGAATTTGGCCGCTTTTGGACAGTCGCGCCACGGCCAAAGAAGGAATGAAAAGATTCTGGAGTTTTTTGCGATTTCTTGAATCGGAAACCAGTCAAGACGAGCTTACATGCTTTAAGGCGCTGAAACAGTCCGGCGGAATTCTGGACGAAGCGCTCGAACTGATTCGCAACGATCAAATCAGTGCCCAATCGGATAAAGTTGAGCCGTTTCCTATCTTTACAAACGAAGATCTTCGCTATCGGAAGATAAAAGAAGATGTTCAGGAGCAGTCGCGGGCCGTAATTATAGCGATGATGGATGTTTCCGGTTCAATGGGAAAACTTAAGAAGTATCTTGCCAGTTCAATGCTCTGGTGGTTGGTAAGATTCTTGGAAAACAAGTATCAGCAAGTTAAAATAAGATTTATCGCCCACCACACTATTGCAAGAGTTGTTTCAGAAGAAGATTTTTTCGGAATCGTGGAAAGCGGGGGCACATCCTGTTACACCGCTTACGAAAAAGCAAACGGACTTATTGAATCGGAGTATCCGCCGGAAAGCTGGAACATATACGTCTGGCACTTTTCCGACGGCGAGGACTGGGATACGGGAAAAACGGTTGAAGAACTTAGAAAACTTCTGGCAAAAGGAGTTAATATGGTCGGTTACGGCGAAATAAAACCGGAAGAAGGATATTCATCACGTCCAAGACGACCCAATGATCTGTGGGACGTTTTTAAGGAAAATTTTTCTCTCAAAGAACTTAAACTGAAGCAGTCCGCTGATATGGAGATAATGGTTACTGATGAACTTCCCTTGTTATGCGTCTTGATAGAGTCGCGCGAACACATCCTTCCTGCGCTTAAGACATTTCTCAAAAAAGACAGGTGGGCGCGATGACAAAACAAGAACTCCGACGGCTTGACGAGATAGAAAATAGGGTCCGCGAAATAGCGATTGAATGGGGACTCCTTACAACCGAGACCATTTTTGAAGTAGTGACGGCCCAGCGAGTTCTTGAAGGAATGGCTTATGAATTTCCGACCAACTTTTCTCATTGGTCTTTCGGCCGAGACTACGAAAAATACAGGACTATCTATGAAAATACCGGCCGCGGCATTCCCTATGAGCAGGTTTGGAATTTTGATGTCCCTCGTGCATTCCTTGTAGAGACAAACCCGCTTGCCTTGAACGCAATGGTTATTGCTCATGTCTACGGCCACGTGGATTTCTTTCTGGGAAGCCGATATCTCCAACATGGCCGTTCAATGTCGTATGTCGCTGAAGAAGCCAGGAACGCAGCAGCTCGATTTGCCAAATACGAAGAGAAATACGGGGAAAAAGCGGTTGAAAGGATTATAGACGCAGGAATGTCAATAAGATGGCACCAACATCCCGACCCATTTTTCGAGGAACAGGATGAGGAAACGGTTCGCGAACAGCTCCTGGCTTTGGAGAGAGCCAAATTGGAGAGATTCAGGGATTTAAAGTCGGAATTCAAAAAGAAAGAAACACAAAAAGAAATAGAGAAAGCCGAACGCCGACTTGAATGGCTTGCGTCAAAGACCCCCCCTGAACCAACATACGATATTCTTAACTACATCACAAAAAAATCGCCAAAACCCCTAAAGCCGTGGATGGTTGACGTTCTGACAGTGATCCGAAATCAATCCAGGGCATTAAGCCCTAACCGTAGAACCAAGATGCTTGATGAGGGCTGGGCCACATACTGGCACGTAAGAATAATGAGACGGCTTTTTGAAGAAAAGATGCTTACCGAAAAAGAGCATGGGGTATTTAACGACTTCCACTCCGGAGTCACACACGAAAACAAGAGACAGTTCAACTGGTACCGCATCGGCCTTGTTTTGCTGGAAGACGTGGAAGAGAGATGGAATAAAGGCAGATTCGGCAGAGAATATGACCAGGAACGCAATCACGCAAAGCGTCTTTCCTGGGACACAAACGTCGGATTAGGCAGGCAAAAAATATTTGAAATAAGAAGTTTCTACTCCGACCGGATGGCCGTGGAAGAGTTCTTTACCGACGACTTTATCCGTGAACAAAAGTTATACATCTGGGTCGGCGTACCCGACGGCAACGAAATTATCTATGTAATCGGAGAAGACGACCCAGAAGAAATCAGGAAAGAATTAAAAGCGCTAATGTCAACATACGGCATACCGATAGTCAAGGTTGAAAATGGAAATCATAATCAAAATGGCCATCTGTATCTGAAGCACATATTCACGGGGTCTGATTTGGATCCAACCTATCGCAACGCCACTCTTGCCAATATTTTCCAACTCTGGGGAAGAAAGGTTTTGCTTGAAACAATGGTAGATAGAAAAGACACCCTTGTCGCTTGTGAGATGGAAGGTAAACAAGTAAAAATAAAGACGGAGAAATAACGTCAAGCGCCCGAAAGGGGGCGCTTTTTAATTACCGACTAACACAAATTCAAAGAGAGAATCCACCAAATTTGTGGCTCCGTTTTTGGAGAAAGTGTCTATTTCAAGCAGTTTGCCGAAAGAATTCTTGAGTTCTTCCGGGGAATATTTTGATTTATCAGCCATGAGCATTTTTCTGAAGCTGTAGGTAATCATCGCCAACAAATAATAAGGGTCTCTTCCGTTCTTAATTTCACGGTAAAGAAGCTCGTAAGCTTTTGTCCGGTTCCGGGAAACGACCGCGTCCACGAGATGAAAAATATTTAATTCCTCTTTACCTGAAACCAGAGCGACGATATCTTCCGTGGTAATAACTCCGTTCTGTTTATAATTGGCTAATTTCTGTATTTCATTCGCCAATCGCCAGCTTTCGCTTCCGGTAAGTCCGGCCAAGAATTCGGCCGATGCCGTATCTATGGAAATATTTCTGGAAACAAATTCGGTTTTTATCCAATTCAGCAATTTGGCCCCCTTGAGATAGTCAAAATCCCTGACTGTTTTTGATGTTGACAAAAGATGTTTGAATAATCCGATATTTATTTTTTCCAGCTCCTTTTGCGGCAGAGGTTCTATTACTGCAACAATTATATCTTTGGTTTTGTCTATTGCTTGATCCTTCAAAAAATCATTCAAACGCTCTGATATTTCTTTTGAAGCAAAGGAGTTTCTGACGACAATAAGTTTGGCCTCCTCAAAAAACGATGTTGTTTTCAGTGAATCTTCAAATTGAATCAGTTGCTCATCGTTGGATAAATCAAAAGAGAAAAAGTTCAGACCACTGAAATATTTTTTCTTATACGCGGCCACGACCTGTTCCAGTCCCTGTCGCAATCTGTAGGTATCCGGCCCATAAATAAAAATTGTCATGTTAATTGGTAATTATTTCAATCCAAATCTTTCCCGGTAAAAACTTGATTTCTTGACCGTTGTTATCATAAAAATACAGTTTTGAATCAAGCCTAGCCGGATCTTTTTTCCATTTTCCGGTTATTGTTGAGCCATTTTGATAAACAAGAACATCTCCCTCCCCTGCCACACTAACACTTATGTAATCCTTGTTTAAAATTCGCGAGGAAGTTTTCATTACAATAACCACTCCCGCCACAATAGGCTTACTCGAGTTTCTGTCTTTTTCTTTAAGATTACCCCGGAAACGTGAGTACAGATTAGTCGATTCATCATATTGCCACTGAACTTTGTATTGGCCAGGATAATTTATATTTATAGTGGATACCAAATTTGAAAGATTTCTTTTGGCGTTATTATCGCTGTGAGGATACCCGGAAAAAGTATCGGCAATTTCATAATCCAAAGAGTTGGCCTTGTTTAGCAAAAGGTCAATTGTAGTAAAACCATTATGGGGTCGGGGCAGAGAATTTTTTCTGTAAAATACCGTACCCTCGTATTTTAATGCATCAATGTTATCTATAACTCCGCTATCAAGTCTGGCCAGAGCATCCTTTTCCCCTCCCCAATGAGCAAATATGGAGCCCAGTCCGGCGGCCAAAGGAATAAAATCTTCCCGCGCCGACCGGATTGAACCTATTTCTCCCGGCTCTTCGCATTGAAAAACAGCCATTAGGCGCGTGATGTTGGGTGTGACAGGCATCTCAAAAACCAAATCGGCCTGACCGATACCTGATAGTGGCATGGTTTCAGGATCCCCGGCCAATATCACCGCCACCGGTCGACGACTAGCGTTTTCACACTCAATTCCGCTTATTGAGCTTTTTAATCCCGCACCCCTTGAATCAACTTTTATTCCGTCCTTAGTTATGATTATTTCATTGTTCCACCAAACGAAGAACGATACCACAAATATAAGTGCTATTGAGCCAATTAATATTAATATTTTGTTCAGATTGAATTTCATACTATAAATGACAAATTTCAAAGCTCAAATGTCAAATCAAATCTAAAGCTCAAACAACCAAATTTTGGATTTTGTCATTTGGATTTTACTTCAGTATTTGGTGCTTTGAGCAAAAGTGAGCCGAACGGCCACTAAGCTTTAGCCGTTGCATAACTCCTCCGTCCCTCTTTTTACACTTTTTTCTTGTCATTTGATAAGCATTATGAATTTCTTGAAATCTTCCTTTTTCTCCTGACGGAATGCGATAATCATCCATACTTGAGCCCTTATATTCTATGGCTTTTTTAAGTATTTTAACCATAAAAGTATAAATTTTATTTAGGTCTTTGGTGTTTAGATTTTCTACGCGGGAAAACGGATGAAGTCCGGAGGCCCACAATATTTCATCCGCATAAATATTTCCAATCCCCGCAATAAATTTTGGATCCATCAGCACCTGCTTCAAACGGCCTTTTTTCCGCCGGCCGTCGGATTCAAATAATTTTTTAAATTGGCTGAAATTTATCTCCAAAGGTTCCGGGCCCAAGCCGCTTATTTCTTTAAGATCTTTAACCTTATCATCGTCCACCAGAATGACTTTTCCAAAACGCCTCAAATCCGAAAGTCCAAGCTGATAGCCGTTGTTCAGCAATAATATAAACCGAATATAGCCGTTTTGTCTGTCATTTTTCATCGGCCCCGGAATTATGCTTTCCCAAACACCATTCAAGAACTGCCACTTTCCATAAAGCAGGTGGCCCGACAGCTTTTGGTGAATAAAAAGAGTCTTTTTCCCCTCTATATCCATAATGATATATTTTGCCCGGCGCCTGACACTTAATATTTTTTTGCCCTTAACCTGCCTTTTAAAACTTTTGATACCACCGGCTTGTTTGACTGTTTTGGGCCAATCAACCCAAACATCGGTTATTTTTAAACCTGTTATTTTTTTTCTCAACTCCCTCACGATTGTTTCAACTTCTGGTAATTCGGGCATTGGATTAATTATCTACTCTATATCCTGTCCATTTCCTCCCAATTATTACCCATTTTGGCTTCCACGACCAAAGGGGCGTCTAATTTAAGAGAGCTTTCCATTATTTTTTTAATTTTAACTGCCAATTCTCTTACATATTTTTCATCCACCTCAAACAGCAGTTCGTCATGAACCTGAAGCAACATATCCGCCCTTCCTTCATATTCATTATTTAGAAGATCCACTGTTTCAATCATCGCAATTTTTATAATATCCGCGGCGGCTCCTTGAATAGGCATATTAATTGCAATTCTCTCCGCTTGAGCCACGAGCATTGGTATCCCGGACTTTATTTCCGGCAATGGTCTTCGTCTGCCCATCATTGTGGCCACATAGCCGTCTCGGCGGGCTTTTAGTTTTGCTTTTTTAATGTATTCTGCAACGCCTGAAAACTCCTCCAAATATCTGTCTATAAACTCCCGAGCCTCTTCTCTGGATTTACCAACCGCCCTTTGGAAACCTTTAACTCCCATCCCGTAAATAATTCCGAAGTTGAGAGCTTTGGCATCTCTCCTCATATTTGGCGTTACATCCGCCGGATTAACCCTAAATATTTCTGCGGCAGTTCTGTTGTGAATGTCTTCTCCTCTTCTAAAAATGTCCAACATTTTTTTATCTTGTGCTAAATGGGCCACAATACGCAATTCAAGCTGAGAATAATCAAGAGAAAGAAGAACTTTTCCGTTTGCGGCAACAAAAGCTCTTCTGAATTCCTGGCCAAGCTCACTACGAGCCGGAATATTTTGAAGATTGGGATTCTGGCTCGCCAAACGGCCCGTAGCCGTACCGGTTTGATTCAACGTTGTTCTTAAACGGCCGTCCTTACCAACCAAACTCGGAAACGGTTCAATATAAGTGGTTTTAAGCTTCTGAAGTTCTCTGTATTTAAGAATTAAATCAATAATCGGATGTTCGTCCACAAGCTTCTCCAACTCCGAAGCCGCCGTTGATGTGGCGCCCTTGCTTGTTTTTCTTACCTTGCCTTTTATTCCCAATCCTTTGGGCGGAAGTTCAAAAAGTATGGCCGACAATTGCTGGGGTGAATTAATGTTAAATTCTTTTTTTGATAATTTATATATTTTTCTTTCAAGGTCTCCTATCTGTTCATTTAATTTTTTGGAAAGATCGGAAATGGCCTTCAAATCAACTTTGAGGCCCTTAGTTTCCATCTCTGCCAGTACCGGCGCCAGAGGAATTTCTATTTTTTCAAACACATCTAAAAGACCGAGGGATTTCATTTTCTCCCATTGAGCTTTTTTTAGCTCATTTAAGTAAATTGACTTCTTAAGCGGGTTCGGGTCTATGTTTTGGCCAAATTCTGTAAAATAAATGTGGTCCAGGGCATAATCTTTTAAATCAGGATTTATGAGATAAGCGGCCAATTTGGTGTCAAAATCAAGACCCGATATTCGTATATCTTTTGACAGAAGAAATTTTGATAACTCTTTTAGGTCGTGTCCTGTTTTTTTTATTTTTTCGTCTTCAAAAATAGACTTTATGGCTTTGAAAGTTTCTTTTTCGCTTTCCAGTAAAACCCAGGGAATAGCTTGGGTTTCTTTACCTTCCAAAGCAAAGACTAAATGGCTCGGAATCTTGGAATCGGGGTTCATTGCAACATCAAAAGCGAACTCCCCTTTTTCTAATATGTCATTGATTATTTTTTTTATCTCAGTTTTTTCTTCTGTAGATTTAACGACGATTTCATCTTTATCAAACAAAGTTTTTTGCGGTTCAGCATCGGTAACAACACCGACCACAGAACCATCTAATTCATTTATTCTTTTAATTAAACTGTAAATACCCAAACCCTGAAGTATTTTTCCAAGCTCCTCTTTGTTCATATTCTTCTTCCAATCGGCATTTTTAACATCAAACTCTATGGGAACATCGCGGATTATTGTGGCCAATTTTTTGGAGAAAAAGGCCATATCTTTGTTCTCAAGTAATTTTTGGATGAGTTTTTCGGAAAGCGGCGGTTGAATTTTTGTCTTCCCTTTTTTGGTAATTGCCTCATACAAAAGTTCAATACTCTTGAATTTTTGTATGAGAGCCGATGCAGTCTTCTCCCCCACTCCGGGAACACCGGGAATATTGTCGGAAGGGTCGCCCTTTAATCCCTTAAAATCAATCATCTGTTCCGGCGGTAACCCATATCTTTCCTCCACTTCTTTTTGGGTATATAAAATCGTATCGGTCACGCCTTTTTTTAAAGTCAAAACAACCACTTTATCGCCATCAACAAGCTGAAGGGTGTCTAAGTCACCGGTAGCAATTATTGTTTGAATACTTTTGTGCTTTTTGGTGAGCTCGGCAATAGAACCGATAAGGTCATCGGCCTCAAAACCCGCTTTTTCATATATTGGAATTCCGAAGGCGACTAAAATTTCTTTTACTAGTGGAACCTGAACATGCAAATCATCGGGGGCTTTTTCCCTATGAGCCTTGTATTCGGCGAACTCTTCGTGGCGAAAGGTTGGACCGGCCAAGTCAAAAGTGGCCACTATATATTCCGGCTTTAAATCTTTTATTATTTTAATTAGAACCGAGACAAAACCATAAACGGCATTAGTTGGAATGCCCTTGGGAGAGCTCATTGACGGGGGCAAGGCGTGAAAAGCCCTGTGCACCAACGCATGGCCGTCTATTAAAACAAGCTTTTTCATAAATTTACCAGTTAACATTTATCATTTGCCAATAATTTACCATTTTTCCATTGAAACATTTCTGAAAATGATAAGTGGAAAATTAAAATATCGTTATTTTCCTCTTATTTTGGTCTATGTGGTCTATGTGTACCCGCGTGAGCTTCTTGGGCAATATCTTTTTTATCCTCTCCGCCCATTCTATCAAAACGATGTTTCGCTGATCGGCAAAAATTTCCTTTATCCCAAGCGGGATTAAATCACGGTGGTCCCGAACACGGTAACAATCTATATGTATTATAAATTGGGGATTTTGAGTTTTGGGTTTTGAGTTTGTTTCGAGTTTAGAGTTTAGGATTTCGGATTTCTTTGATAAAGAAATATTATATTTCTTTATCAAAGTAAATGTTGGACTTTTTATCCTTGCCTTGATGCCCAGCGCCTTAACGAATGCCTGGACGAAAGTCGTTTTTCCAGCACCGAGTTCCCCCTCTAAAGCGATAATTCCAAATTTCGTTTCTTTGGCCATTTTTATGGCCAGTTTTTGAGTTTCTTGTGGACTATTAGAATAAACAATCATGGCCCATTTTAACCATTTTCCGCTTTTTATTCAATTAACGACCTTGAAGGTCGTTAGTCCACAGGTTATCAACAAATCCCCCATAACGACATCGAGTGTCGTTATGGGGGACAAAAAACCGCGGTGGGAACCGCGGTTCGGGCCAAGACTGGCCCTGATGGGAACTATCGCGAGAGGTGGTCGCACCTCCCGTCGGCGAGCTCTCTGCGCTCGCCGTAGGCGAACATGCAGTCCCGGAATGACCGGAACTGTTGTTCGGGTTGACGAGTTGTCGGTGGTGGTGTTTTGACCACCGGCGTCGGTGGCGCGTATTGCACCGTCGATTCTTTCCGGCCAAGCGATATCATACTCACGATGAGCATGAGAATCGCCAGTACGACGACGAACCACCCCCAACCGATTCCCGATGAAGGTTGCGGCGACGGACACGGAGGAGGTGTCGTCGGCGTAATCGGAGTGGTTCCGCCGATGGTAGCGACCGGCGCTGTCGCCGGCCGATTCAATTCGGCGCGAGCTTCAGTGATTTCTCGCTGAAGACGGCCGTTTCTTGCCGCCAGCGCCGCGCCGGTCAACCCGGCCTGCGGATTGTTCAACTCCGCCTGGAGTTGAACAATCCGGGCTTCCGTCTCTGCCCTTGTTGCCATCACTACCTCCAAACCAGGATGAGTCCTGGCCTCGCCTCGGGCTTCCGAGGCTGATGTTGAGTTCCACCGACCCAGCCGTTGGCCGAAACCGCCGTCTGGAGCACTTGCGCCTCGTAGCGCAGATTGGGGTCGGCACATGCCGATTCCCTCGGCTGGATAACAGCAACCGGATTCTGGTACTGTCCCTCCAAGAAAATCTTGAGGGGGTCAGCCGTCAGATTCTGAAGGGTCACTTCCCTGCCAAGAACCTGCATGCAGTTCGGACGGCCGCTGAACGGCGCGCCTGGCCCCCACAAACCCGACTGGGCCTGGGGTTGAACGACTGGCGACTGCGAAGTCGTCGGCTGTTGCTGTGGCTGTTGTCCACCACCGCGGGTCATCACTGTCGTGATAACCGCTCCGGCTACGCCTCCGATGGCGGCGCCTTTCCATCCACCGACGGCTCCACCGACAGCGGCGCCGATGCCGCCGACGATAGCAACCTTCTCGGTGCGTGAGAGCTGGCGACCACCACGGCCGCCTGCGTACATCGGGAAACCCGCGAAATGCGGACCGATGTTGGCCAGCTGCCGGAGGCAACTGTTGATCGGGGATCCGACGAACACGTCGCCGGGGCAGGTCAACGCGAGGTTGCCCGCCACGACTTCACCAAGTGGCCCCCCGTAGGGTCGAGGACCGAGGTATCCCCCGGTCGCGCATCCCGTCGCCGCAAAAACGGCGACGAGAACGAAAAAGAAGACGAACTTGCTTCTCATTTCTGTCCTCCCCGTCCCACTAAGCGGGACGAAAAAATGTCAACGAACG
>JBBDZW010000022.1:0-5354 GCA_040899895.1 Minisyncoccota bacterium | reverse complement strand
TCAATTCTACCGGTAACAACCGTTCCTCTTCCTTCAATAGAAAATATGTCTTCAATGGGCATAAGGAAAGGCTTATCGGTCTCTCTGACCGGATCAGTAAAGAAAGTATCTAGAGCATCAAGCAATTCTTTTACCGGTTTAACGGCCGGGTCATCTTTTGATTTGGCCTCCAAAGCCTTTAAACCTGAACCTCTGATTACCGGGGTTTTCTCTCCATCATATTGATATTTACTCAAAAGCTCTCTTATTTCTGCTTCTACCAAATCCAACATCTCCGGATCGTCAACCTGGTCAACTTTATTCAAGAATACGATGAGAGAAGGGAGTCCTACCTGTCTGGCCAAGAGAATATGTTCTCTTGTTTGAGGCATTGGACCGTCAGTGGCGGCAACAACAAGAACAGCTCCGTCCATCTGAGCGGCACCGGTTATCATGTTTTTGATATAGTCGGCGTGTCCAGGGGCATCAACGTGAGCATAGTGCCTTTTGGGGGTCTCATATTCGGAGTGGTGCAAGGAGATGGTGATTCCTCTTGCTTTTTCTTCCGGAGCGGCGTCAATTTGGCTTACATCCTCGACTCTTGCAGAGTATCCCTCGTCTTTTAATAAATCGGCCACATGCAAAATAGACGCGGTAAGAGTGGTTTTACCATGGTCAACGTGTCCAATTGTGCCGACATTCATGTGTGGCTTTGTTCTTTCAAATTTGCCTGCCATCTTTGTTTAGTGCCTAGCGACTAGGGCCTAGCGACTAGATAATTTCTAGTGGCCAGTGGCTAGTGGCTATCAAATTAATACGTAAAGGTTATTTTATCTAAATCCAGCCTTTTAGTCAATACTTCGGGTTTCTCAGTATTGACCCTGAGTCTTTTCGAATGGGTCAATAGCTGCACTTTTCTCTTCTTTTTCTATCTCTTCTTTCAGGGCCAGGATGTCTTTGTTGATCCTTTCAAGAACCTCTGACTCCACATCTCCCTTGGTCTCTTCTTTTTTTATTCCATTTGCGACTGAAGCTTCTTGTCCCTTGCCCAAATGGCTTATTTTTACTTCTTTTGTCGGTTCTTGAAGTAATAGCCCTTTGTAAGTATCGTAGTTAAGTATTACAAATGACGGTTCTCCGTTGTCCAAAACCAAAAGAGCCGTTGAATTCTTAACCAGTTTTTTCAATTCATTTACATCCATTTGATTTATGTAATCCTACGTCGCAGACTCCTCAGGATAACTTTTTGTTACCAATCGCTCCGCTCTCGGACAAAAACTTATTTTTTGCCTTCAATGATGAGTTGGGCAACACTTGATGGAACCGGTTCGTAATGGTCAAACTCCATATTAAATGTTCCTCTTCCCTCGGTCAAGGAGCGCAAAGAGGTCGCGTATCCGAACATTTCCGATAATGGAACCAGAGAATCAATAACTTTCAAATTAAGAGGGCTCCTATCGTTGATATTTAAAATTTGACCTCTTCTTGAGGCGAGATCGCCGGTTGTTTCACCGAGAGATGGTTCCGGTGTGATTATTTCAACTTTCATTATTGGCTCAAGAAGTATCGGTTTTGCTCTTTTTGCCGCCTCCTGAAAAGCCATTGCCCCGGCAATTTTAAAGGCAATTTCGGACGAGTCAACATCGTGATAAGAACCGTCATACAAAGTAACCTTTACGTCCACCATCGGAAAGCCGGCAACGACACCCTTTTCAAGGGCCTCTTTAACACCTTTTTCTGTTGGGGTTATAAATTCCTGAGGAACAGATCCGCCCTTTATGGCATTAACAAATTCGTAACCGGCGCCCCGTTCAAGCGCCTCCACCCTTAGCCAGACATGACCGTATTGTCCTCGGCCTCCAGACTGACGAACGTATTTGCCTTCGGCTTGGGCTTCCTGGGATATGGTTTCTTTGTAGGCGACCTGCGGCCGTCCCGTATTTACATGAACTCCAAATTCTCGTTTCATTCTATCCACGATGATTTCCAGATGAAGCTCACCCATTCCCGAAATGATGGTCTCTCCGGTTTCTTCATCACCCCTGATTCTGAATGTCGGGTCCTCATCAGACAATTTTTTCAAGGAAATACTCATTTTTTCCTGATCGGCTTTTGTTTTTGGTTCTATTCTTAAAGATATAACCGGTTCGGGCACATCAATACCTTCTAATAAAAGTGGGTGTTCCGGATCACACAAAGTGTCTCCGGTTCTGGTGTCTTTTAAGCCAACCGTTGCGGCAATGTTGCCGGCAAAAACTTCTTTGATTTCCTCTCTCTGGTTAGCATGCAAACGGACAATTCGGCTGATTCTCTCCTGTTGTCCGCTTCTGGTATTTAAAACATAAGAACCGGCTGTAAGCTTCCCGCTATAAACCCTAAAAAAGGTCAAAGCGCCGACGAACGGGTCGGTTGCGGTTTTGAAAGCCAAGGCGGTAAAAGTGGCATTGTCGTCGGGGCTTACTGTCGTTGTCTCGCCGGTCTTCTGAATGGTTACCGATGCCGGAGGAATGTCCAAAGGAGAAGGCAGATAATAAGCCACCGCGTCCAAGACGAGCTGAACACCTTTATTTTTCAAAGCTGAACCGCATAATACTGGGAATATTTTATTGGCGATTGTTGCTGTTCTTATTATCCTGCGAAGAGTATCCAAATCCGGTTCTTTGCCTTCTAAATATTCGGCCATTGCCTGATCGTCTTGTTCAACAATTTTCTCAACCATAATTGCCCTTTCTTTCTTTGAATCTTCCAAGAGATGCTCCGGAATTTCTCCCTCAATAACCCTTTCGCCCTTTTCCCCTTCAAAAGAGAAGTACTTCATTTTCAGAAGATCAATTATACCTTTGAACTGATCCTCATGCCCATCAGGTATCTGAAGTTTTATGGCATACGGGGAAAGTCTGCCCAAAATAGACAGAAAAGATCGTTCAAAAGACGCTCCGAGTCTGTCCAACTTATTAATGAAGCAAACTCTGGGAACTTGGTAGTCGTCTGCGTATCTCCAATTAGTTTCTGATTGCGGTTCTACTCCCGCAACCCCGTCGAACACAACAACGGCGCCGTCGAGCACGCGCAAAGACCGCTTTACTTCAATGGTAAAATCTATATGCCCTGGAGTATCGATGATGTTGAGTTTAACTTTTTCCACCAGCTCTTGGCTCTTGGCTCTTGGCTCTTGGCTATCAGTCGGAGTCCAATAAGCAGTAGTGGCGGCGGCGGTGATGGTAATTCCTCTTTCTCTCTCCTGTTCCATCCAGTCCATTACAGTATCCCCTTTGTGCACTTCGCCGATCTTATGAGAAATTCCGGTATAAAAAAGTATCCGCTCCGATGTCGTAGTTTTACCCGCATCTATATGCGCAATGACGCCAATATTTCTGATTTTTTCAATCGGGTAGTCAGCCATCTTGTGAGTTTACCAGGCAAAGTGAGCAAAAGCTCTGTTAGCTTCAGCCATCCTGTGAGTGTCAGCTTTCTTTTTTACGGCTCCGCCCGTATTGTTGAAGGCATTTATAAACTCTTCGGCCAATTTTTCTTCCATATCTTTGCCCTTTGTGGCCCGAGCGGAATCAATAATCCAACGAATAGCCAAAGCTGTCCGTCTGTCCGGTCTAACCTCTATCGGGACTTGATAATTGGCGCCCCCAATTCTTCGGGACTTAAGTTCCATTGCCGGAGCGGCGTTGTCAAATGCTTGTTGTAAAACATCCATTGCAGGTTTACCTACTGTTTTTTCGGCCCTCTCTAAAGCTCCGTATACAATTTTTAATGCTATGGCTTTTTTGCCGGAAAGCATCACTTTGTTAATTATTTTAGCAACCAAAAGATTGGAATATTTTAAATCCGGTTCTATGACCGCTCTCTTTTTTACTGGTCTTCTCATCTTTTAATGTTTAAATATTTAAATTTAGAAATAATTTGCCACAAATTATTTCGGCTTCTTGGCTCCGTATTTGCTTCTTTGTTGTTTTCGACCCTCTACGCCTCCGGTATCCAAAACACCCCGGACTATATGATATCGGATACCAGGCAAATCTTTTACTCTTCCGCCTCTTAACACCACAACAGAGTGTTCTTGAAGATTGTGGCCGATACCGGGAATATAAGCGGTAACTTCCATTCCGTTGGTAAGTCGGACTCTGGCTATTTTTCTCAAAGCCGAGTTCGGTTTTTTGGGGGTCATGGTTCTTACCAGTAAACAAACTCCCCTCTTGAACGGCGCCGGATAATGAACCGGCCTGTTCTTTTTATTATTATATCCGAACGCCAAAGCCGGCGATTTGGTTTTCGCTCTTGATCTACCTCTTGGATTTTTCATCAATTGTCTGAATGTCGGCATATGACTACACAATATATAAAATATAAAAAAGACCGTTAGGTCTTTGTTAGTATATCAGGAGATCAGGCCCAGTGTCAATTAAACGTTAAACTGTATGTCTTGTGCATCAAATCTTGAGTCCGGTTAATAACGTGTAAATCCAGCCCACAATTGGAAAAATTAAAGGAAAAACGTAAATCAGAAAAATAATCAACAGAATTAAACTATATTGATAGAGGAATCTCCTGAAAGCAACGAACCTGCGCGGTAAAAATGTCATTAATAACCAATGGCCGTCTAGGGGAGGAATTGGGAAAAGATTAAAAATCGCCAAGACTAAATTTAAAATTATTATAAAAGACAGAAGTTGAGGCACTAATGGGGACGCAAAAACATCAGGCATAAATCTTAAAGTCAGCCCAAACAGTACGGCTAGAGTTATGTTTGAAGCCGGTCCGGCAAAGGCTACTTTCGCTATCCCATATTTTTTATCGCGAAGATTTTCCGGATTGTAAGGAACGGGTTTTGCGTATCCAACTAAGAATGGTGACCGTAGTAAAAACAACATTAACGGCAAAATAATGGAACCGAACATGTCCAGGTGTTTTAAAGGATTCAAAGTCAGCCTGCCTAAGTTTTTTGCCGTAGGATCTCCCAGAGAGTTGGCCATCAAACCATGGCTAACCTCGTGGATTACAACCGAAAAAAGGAGGACGACAATATAAAAAATCGGTAACAATAATGCTTCCATCCCGTACGAAGTTACTGCTTCGCAGTCCGATGTTCAACCGGTTTAAGCGCAGAAGTAGCTTTGTTATTATATTAAATTTGAATCGTTTGGCCCGTATGGGTAACTTCGTACGGGATCCATGGTTGAAATCCTATCAATTTTGCTATATTATGTAAATCCTATGACTAAATGTCCGCAATGCGGTAAAAAACCTACGATGGCAACCACGCGAATACTTCTTCGCGGTCATTATAATCCAACCGTAAAATCCAAGCGTTACCCCAATCTTCAGTGGGCCCGTCTTGACGGAAAAAGAGTAAAGATTTGCAC
>JBBDZW010000021.1:0-5730 GCA_040899895.1 Minisyncoccota bacterium | reverse complement strand
ATGGGCGGCCCTTCCTCGGAACACGAAGTTTCTTTGGCGACCGGTCAGAATGTTCTTGAAGGCCTTGACCGTTCCCAATACGAACCTTTAGGGGTTAAAATACTTAAAACCGGCCAATGGTTCTTAAGCGGCAAACCGACTACTCCAGAAAAAGTATTTAAGTTGTGTGATGTATTTTTCAATGCTCTTCATGGATACTACGGCGAGGACGGAAAGATCCAGGCGCTTCTGGATCATAATAAAATCAAATACACGGGTTCCGGCGTCGCCGCTTCGGCTATTGCGATGGATAAGTTTCACAGCCGGGAGATTTTCAAACTGGCCGGAATGAATGTGCCGAAAACTCTGAAACTTTTGAAAGGCGAAAATTATTCCGCCCGGTTGCAGTTTTTCATAAATAAGATAATTAAATTTCCAGTTGTGGTTAAACCGTCCTCTAATGGCTCATCGGTCGGCGTTCAGATAGTTGACCTGCCTGCCGGCAGGCAGGAGACCACAGCGGCTTTGGATAAAGCTATTGCTGCGGCATTCAAACTGGACAAGGAAATTCTGGTTGAAGAATTCATTAAGGGTAGGGAACTTACCTGTGGAGTATTAGATCCTGTCGGAGCTCTTCCTGTAACGGAAATAATTCCAATGAAAGACCACAGGTTTTTCAACTATCAGGCAAAATACAAAACCGGCCATGCCAACGAAATAACCCCCGCTCCCTTGGATGATGTTTTGTATAAAAAAGTCCAAGATATCGCTGTTCGGGCTCATCAGATGCTTGGTTGTCGCGGATATTCCAGAACCGATATGATTCTTAAGCAGGGCAATGGCACCATTTATATTCTGGAAACCAACACTCTGCCGGGGCTTACAAAAAATTCTCTTTTGCCCAAAGCGGCCCAGTCGGCGGGATTGACTTGACCACAGATATTAGATATTATAATAAATAGTTCTTTAAGCTCCTAAGAAAAGAGAAATGCCATGAAAGTTGTTGCGGCATGGATTTTTTTGGTAATAGGTTTTGGTTTTCCCATGTTGGAGTATTTTGAACACGGTTTGGTCCATCCATATCATCTGTTATTGGCACCGGCAATTATATTTCTGGGAGGTCTATTTTTACTAAAGTTTTAACGGACATTAATGTCCGTTTTTTGATTTTAAAAATTTTGTGATAATATCTTTATATGGTACGAACTAATATTTCAGATACAGAAAATCTTGTAAGCAAGGAGGTTGAACTTTACGGCTGGGTTTCTACGCGCCGAGATCATGGTAAGTTAATTTTTATAGATTTGCGTGACAGAACCGGTATTGTTCAGGTTGTTTTTATTCCGTCTCAAAAAGAAGTATATCAAAACGCCGAAAAACTTCGTTCCGAATGGGTTGTTCGTGTTTATGGAAAAGTTAAGGCCCGTCCGGAGAAAATGGTAAATCCGGAAATAAAAACCGGAAAAATAGAAATAGAGCCATTGGAACTGGAGATACTCAATGAAGCGCAAACACCGCCTTTTCCAATTGAAACCGACGGGTATGAAATAGGAGAAGAATCTAGAATGAAATACCGCTATCTTGATTTGCGCCGCTCTCGTTTGGTTAAGAATTTGGCTTTAAGGCATATGTCCGCCACTTTTATAAGAAATTGGCTTAGCGCCAAAGATTTTGTTGAGGTTGAAACTCCGATTCTGACCAAATCAACTCCGGAAGGAGCGCGCGATTACGTTGTGCCATCCCGGCTTTATAATGGTAAATTTTACGCTCTGCCCCAGTCGCCTCAACAATACAAACAGCTGCTGATGGTCGGGGGCTTGGAAAGATATTTTCAGATCGCCCGATGCTTCCGTGACGAAGATACCAGGGGCGACCGCCAGCCGGAATTCACTCAGCTTGATTTGGAGATGAGTTTTGTTTCACGGGAAGATGTGATGGAGTTGAACGAGAAATTGTTGATAGGTTTGGTAAAAAATATTTTTCCAGAAAAGAAAATTCAAGAAATACCTTTTCCAAGAATGAGCTTTGCTGACGCTATGGAAAAATATGGCACCGACAGGCCTGACTTGCGAACAGATAAAGAAGACCCCGACCTCCTGGCTTTTTGCTGGGTTATAGATTTTCCATTTTTTGAACGGATTGACGAATCCGTTCATCCCGAGGCAGCAGCCGAGGGATTACCGCAATGGACCTTCACCCACAACCCATTCTCTGCCTCCAAGCCGGAACATATGGAGTTATTGCTGGAAAAGAAAAACATCGGCGACATCCTTACGACCCAATACGATGTGGTTTTAAACGGCTGGGAGATAGGCGGAGGGAGTATTCGCAACCATCGTTCGGAGGCGCTTCAAGCCGTGTTTGAGATAATGGGTTTTAAGAAAGAAAGGATAGTCAATAATTTCGGGCATATGCTTGAGGCCTTAAGTTTCGGGGCGCCTCCCCATGGGGGAATTGCTTGGGGTTTTGACAGATTAATGGCTCTCCTGAACAATGAGCCGAACATAAGGGAGGTCATTGCCTTTCCGAAAACAGGCGATGCCAGAGATTTAATGATGGAAAGCCCGTCGGAGCTTGAGCCGAAACAACTGAAAGAGCTTCATCTAAAGCTGGAAAAGTAGTATGGAATGAAAACAAAGATATATTTCCTAACAATTGTTCTTGCAGCGTTGGTTGCGGCGAACGTTATTTTTATAGTCAAATTTCCCAAACAGGGGGAGGATTTTGCCAGTGCCGAATTTCTGAACAGTTCCCAAATTTATATTTTGCCGGTTTCAGAACCAAATTATTTGCCTATTTTGAAAGGCAGTAATGAACGGCCAACACTTGATGCCAAGTCGGCCGGAGTTTATGACACTCGTTCCGGGAGGTTTCTTTTTTCCAAAAGCACTAAGACTGGGCTGCCGGTAGCTTCTTTAACGAAGATTATGACCTCATTGGTAGTTCTTGAACATTTAAATTTAAACGATACTGTAAAAATTCCGGCCGAATCGTTAAAGGTAGACGGAGAGAAGCAGACGCTTTATCAAAATGAAGAATTGTCCGTTTTATCTTTGTTGAAACTGATGCTCATAGAGTCTTCAAATGATTCCGCTTACGCTCTGGCGTATTATTTTAAAGAAAAAACCGGCATGGATATTGTTGAGCAAATGAACAAAAAGGCCCAACTTATGCAAATGATTGAAACTAGATTTCTTGATCCGGCAGGTTTGAATGATGAGGCTTATTCCAATGTTGAAGATATTGTGAAACTTGTCCGCGCTTCGCTGGGCGAAGATGTTATTTGGGATATCACCACTCAAAAAACCACCAAGGTTTTATCAGTGGATGGAAAAATAGAGCATAATGTGGAAAGCACCAACCAGCTTTTTGGCGTGATTCCAGATGTTGTTGGTGGCAAGACTGGATATACCGAGGGCGCTTTGGGGGCTATGATCCTGTTGGTGGATATTCCCGGAAAAAATGATAAAATAATCAGTGTTGTCTTGGGTTCAAGAGAAAGATTTGGAGATACCCAAAAACTGCTTGGTTGGGTAAAGGCGGCATATAGCTGGGAGTAGCGTAGGGTGCTAAATATTCGACAATATGGAAACCGGAATTTTTACAGTTGTAAATGTAATTAGAATATTTGCCGTAGCGACGACGGCTTTTTTTGTTGCGGTTTTGCTCACTCCTTTGTGGACTAAATTCTTATACAAATACAATATGGGCAAGCAGATAAAGACCGAGAGCGCTTTCAAGAGCCTTCACACTGAAGGCGGGTCTATAATGGGCAAGATGCATAAGAAAAAAGAAGGTACGCCGACAACGGGGGGAGTTATTATCTGGTTTACCATTTTGGTTCTTGCCCTTGGTTTTTTTTGGCTCTCAAAAATGTGGCCCGATAGTTATCTGGCAAATCTTAACTTTTTATCTCGCGAGCAGACCTGGGTGCCATTAGCCGCTTTAGTGGTGGCCGCAATATTTGGGTTTGTCGATGATCTCTTTGGTATAAAGAGAATAGGTCCCGGCGCAGGCGGGCTTACGATGAGAGATCGTCTGGCAATGTATACCTTAGTTGGTGCCGGCGGAGCTTGGTGGTTCTACTCTAAACTGGGTTTTGACTTTATAAATATTCCCTTTCTCGGTGATTGGGTCATCGGTTGGTGGTATGTTCCGTTTTTCATTTTCATAATAGTGGCGAGCGCTTTCTCGGCCAACGAGACTGACGGATTGGATGGTCTTGCCGCCGGAGTGTTTTTAACGATGTTCGGCGCTTTTGCGGCCATTGCTTTTGACCAGGGAAAGATAGACCTCGCCATTCTTTTATCGGCGACGATGGGTGCCCTTGTTGCGTTTCTCTGGTTCAATATTTACCCGGCTAGATTCTTTATGGGTGATACTGGTTCAATGGCTTTAGGCACAATGCTTGGAGTTGTGGCAATGCTTACCAACACGCCACTTTTGCTTATCCCCATAGCCGCTATTTTTATAATGGAGTCTGGTTCAGTGATAATTCAGTTAACGTCAAAAAAGTTACGCGGCAAAAAGATTTTCATATCCACACCCATTCACCATCACTTTGAAGCGCTTGGCTGGCCGGAAAGCCAGATAACGATGCGTTTTTGGATGATAAATGCTATTGGTGCCATAATTGGTTTAATTATATTTCTTCTGGACAGCAAAATCCCCCCACTGTTTTAAATTTTAAATAAATACGATGGCGAAGCGCCTTTTTATTATAATATTAATTCTTGTAGTTTTTGGGCTGATCGTTTTATCTTCGGCCGGAATGGTTGAAGCTCAAAATAAATTTGGTTCGCCTTATTATTTTGTTTTTCACCAATTTTTATACGGAATTCTCCCTGGCCTAGGTTTATTGGTGCTTTTCTCTTTGATAGATTACAAATTTTGGAAAAAAATAGCGCTCCCGCTTCTGTTCGGATCTCTTTTGATGATGGTGATGGTTTTTGTTCCCAACATTGGTCATGGATTAAAAGGCGCAAGTCGATGGCTTAATTTGGGATCTTTTACTATCCAGCCGGCGGAAATATTGAAACTAAGCCTCATTATTTATCTTGCCGCTTGGTTCAGTAACAGGGAAGAAAGGACAAAAAATTGGACTTACGGCGCGGCCCCATTTTTTATTGTTATGGCCTTTATTGTTTTACTCTTATATCTTCAGCCTGATATCGGCACACTGATTATTGTGATGATGATTGGCGGAGGAATTTACTTTTTATCGGGTAGAAGTTGGAAAGAAATTCTGTCCGTAGTTGCGATAGCCTTCATTCTACTCGGTTTATTTGTGGTGGTTGAGCCTTATCGCTGGGACAGAATAAAAGCATTCATGGATCCTTCAGAAGATCCGAGAGGTATTTCTTATCAGATAAATCAGGCGCTTATCGCCATCGGTTCCGGAGGATTGTTTGGGGTCGGGTTTCAAAATAGCAGCCAGAAACAGGGATTTCTGCCGGAAGTTTTACATGACTCCATTTTTGCAATTATTGCCGAAGAGCTTGGTTATATCGGAACTTTTGCCGTCATTTTAATGTTTGTGATTTTGAGCTTTTTTTTGGTTCTTATTGCCCGTCAAGCGCCGGACAAGTTCGCCGTTTTGTTGGTAATGGGAGTGAATGTCTGGGTAACTTCGCAGGCATTCGTCAACATGGCGGCCATTTCCGGCTTGATACCCCTGACAGGAATTCCCCTTCCGTTTATAAGTTATGGAGGCACGGCGATAGCTGTGTTGTTATCTGGTTTAGGGATTGT
>JBBDZW010000020.1:0-5793 GCA_040899895.1 Minisyncoccota bacterium | reverse complement strand
TGCTGGCCGTAACGCAAGAAGAGTGTAAAAACCAGGGCCGTATATAAGGCCAAAAGATCAGTCCCCAAAAGAAAAAATTTCTTCATGAACAGCCTTATTATACTGGAAAATAGCTAAAAAGTAAAGAAGTATTAATGGAGTCTAATTGGGCTAAAAATTGGCCAATTAAAATCAGAATTGCTACAATTTAAGAGTAGATTCATCCAGCCACTGAAAAATGAAATTCGTGAAATATAAATTTTATAAAAAACTGTTTATCGCTGGCTTGTTGCTGGCGTTTTTTTTAATTTATTCAAGCCAGGCATCCGCTGATTCTGTTGGCGATGTGCGAACCTTTTTTGTTAACTCCAAGTATGATGAATTCTCTCGTTCTGCGATGACGGCAACTCTGCGGAAACTCTCAAGCCGGGCTTATTTTTATGTTGACGATAAGTATTGGTCAGGGCTGAATCAATTTGAAAAAAACATCTTCGCCAACAAATTAGATGAGTTAGCCAGAGAGTTTGACGACATTATTTATCCCAAAGAAATAGTATTTTTTGGCTCGGAGCCAAATCCCGGCATAGATGGCGACCCGAGAATAACGATACTTTTGGAAGACCTGATCAAGGGCAACGGTGGATATTTTGAAACAGGGAATTTATATCAAAAAAAACTTGTTCCAACTTCAAACGAAAGGGAAATGGTGGTCATTGACATTGATTCGTCTGGCGGGTTGATAAAATTATTTTTGGCCCATGAATTCCAGCACCTTATCTCTTTCAATCAAAAGGAGCTCACCAGAAATGTATCGGAAGATATTTGGCTAAATGAATTGCGGTCCGAATACGCCAATACTCTGGTGGGCTATAACGATATATTCACGGGCTCGAACATCGACCGGCGCCTGGATACGTTTCTGAACGATCCCACCGACAGTTTGACCGAGTGGCCCAATGTGCCTTTGGATTACGGGCACGCGGCAATGTTTAGTGAGTATTTGGCCGAGCAGTTTGGGTCGGAAGTAATCTCCGAAACGATGAAATTGAATGTGGGCGGGATAGAATCCATAAATCAATATTTCCGGTCCAAGAATTCTTCCGAAACATTTTCAAGCGTTTTCGGAAAGTGGCTCGCGGCAAATTATTTTAACAATGCGAGTTTTGACGGCAGACTTGGTTATAAGCGGCTGGAGTTGAGCAAGTTTCGCGTTACACCGAGACAATATATCTTGCCGTACCCCGGAAATTACGAGCTTGTTTACGACCTGGAGCCATGGGAGGGCTCCTGGCATCAGATGAACCTCTACTATATGCCGCCCGATAAATCGGTAAAAGTGGATTTTAACAGTGAGGCCGGTTTCCGGCTCTGGTATTTGGATAATTTTGGTAGTTTTGGTTCTCTGCCCGATGGCGGAGTCATACCAAACAAAGGCGGTTTAACCCAGATCGTACTGATACCCGTCAATGAAAGCAAAACATCGGGCTTCGGTGAGAACGAAACGGCGCTAAAGTTTTCGGCCCGGGTCGATTTTGTAGACGCCCCGACGCATCCGATATTGAAGGACGGTGACCTTATCAAGCGCCCCAAAGAGCCGGAGACATATGTTATCGAAGGCAAATATAAAAGATACTTGAGGCCCGAAGTAATAGCGCTTTACGGCCATCTCGACCCGGCGAAGGCCATAGAACTGGACAATGAAACATTTAATTCATATATCACCTCCAATTATGTCAGAAATGTTAATCAGGAACCGGTCTATGCCGTGTGGCCGGATGGAACCAAGCACTGGCTGAACATCACCGCTCAACAATGGGACGCTTCTGGCCGCGACTGGGGCGCGATATTTATAATCAATGACCTTGAACTGAACTATTATAAAACGGGCGCGGATATTACGAGATAGTAACTTGCTGGCCGCTCTGCATTCTAATAATAATTCCAAATGGAGATATACGAGAATATAGAGTCTGAACGTGACAGAATACAAAAGTGTATCGAGCGTTTTGGCTGGACTTCGGATCATAATTTAGACTGGTTTTCTGTGTGTACTACCAACAGCGAGGGAAAATCGGCATTTGCAGAATTTGATAACGGTGGCATTTTGTTCCATATATATAAGAACAACTGGCAAATTTGGTCCGACCCTCTGTGCGATAAAAATACGGCTGTTGATAAAATAACCGAATTTGCCAAGTTCGGATTTAAGGAGGGGATGGATAAAATTTGGTGTAATTACGTATCCTATAGCATTTATCCGTTGCTGGAAAAGAAAGGGGAGTTGTTATTGGACAAAATAGACTATTCTCTGGATTGGCCGGTTTTGAATATGGAAAAATTTGATCTCGCCTTACCCGGAGGTGATTTTAAAGATATTCGGAATGCCCAGAATAAATTTAATCGGGAGCACGAAATAAAAGTTGTTAACTTTGAAAATAGTTATAAAGATTCTCTTCACGAAATAATAAATAATTGGAAGAATATACTAAAAGAAGAAGAAAAATATATTTACGATTTTTGGTACCACAATGCGGTGAAAAATAGTTTCAAAGGTTTTAAAACAGCCAGAATTTTATTTGTTGACGGCCGGCCGGTTGGTTTTAATGCCGGTTATGAAGTCATAAATAATTCGCAAAGATTTGCCGGTATTGTCGGTATTCATGACTATTCCCTTAAAGATCTGGGACTAATTCTGTGGCTTGAAGATCTGACTTGGATAAAAAATGCCGGATACAAAGAATTGGATATGCAAGGCTCGGAAGGCGGGGGTTTAAAATTTAAAATGCAATTCAGGCCGGTTATTGAAAGAAGAACCGATACATTTTGTATAAAAAGGGGTCAAAAATAACACCCTTTTTGGGCTATTCGGTCAATACTTGAAATCTCATTCGGATGTGCCAAACTTGGGGACGTGAAACGCCCACCAATCTATCTAATAGAATCTAGAAGTCGTCAAGCCCTAGCTGAAACCTTTATGAGGTTCCAGGAGTATTATGAGTCTCCGGAATTTAAAGGGAGGGTCTTCACTATAGACGAGTTTGCCCATTGGTATGTTTCTAAATACGGGGGTTGGACTTATTCCAGAGATTGGTACGGATTTAATATACCTTCAAAAGTTTTAGAGCCTTTTCGTTTCGGCAAGTTTGACCCTCTTACCGAACAAGAGAAGAAGCTTTTAGAAATTTGCCTGCCTACCGGCAAGGCAGGCAAAAAT
This sequence comes from Minisyncoccota bacterium, assembly GCA_040899895.1. Lineage (GTDB taxonomy): Bacteria > Patescibacteriota > Minisyncoccia > 2-02-FULL-40-12 > GWA2-44-9 > JACPAB01. The sequence goes on along the minus strand of JBBDZW010000020.1, from coordinate 2,600 downwards.
GTCCAAGGGGATTTTTATGTTATTGGCGTTACTCCTAATGCGGAATATTTTACTGAAACGGTTAAACATGAGTTTGTCCACGGCGCTTATCATGTAAATGAAAATTACCGCAATGATGTGGTAAGATGTTTAGCTGATCATAAAATAAAAAAGATAAAAACAGGTCTTTCAAAAATGGGGTACCATTTGGATGTCCACGATGATGAGACCAATGCCTATATTCTTGTTGAGCCGGAAACCTTAAGCGACATTGCCACGCAAAGAGATACTCAAAAATTGCGAACACGGTTAGATTTTATATTCAAAAACCATTTCGGATTTTCAGTTCTTGAAACTACTGTACCGAGTTTGATGAGACAGGCCGAACACGTTCAGGTTTAGGCCATTGGACTTGGTCCAAATACCCCCAGCTTCTTAATTTATCGCTGTCTTCCGACCACGTCCCGCCTATATCGGTGCGATATATCATATTAACGAGCATTATGTTTTCTACTCTTAAGTAGGCCTGTTTGCGAGCTTCTTCCATTGTTGTTCCGGAACCGGTAACAACGAGATGGTATCCGGAACTTCCGGCGGTACGCCAAACCCCGTCTACAATTTTTACGTCGCTTATGTGAACACCATCAGTGTTTGGTTTTCTGAAAAGTACGGATATATCTTTATGGACTTCTGTTTCCCAGGGGTCATCGTAAGGGAATGGCGGAGTAACAATGACGACGCCTATCTGGAACCCTCTTTTTGTTCTTAAGTCATAAGAATGATTGCTTGCAATCTCAAATAAGAATTCACCCCAATTGCTTAATACACCTTCTTGTTGAATATTGATGGTCGGATAACCAAATCGACAAGTAAATTCTAGAGGATATATTCCTCGGCCGTTTACAATGCAATTTATATCAATGTAGCCGACATATTTTGCTTTTCTAAGGTCTTCTTCAAGTTTTCCCGTAGTTTCGGCGAAAAGAACATTGGGCTCCGACCAGAACATTGAACTTCCCATTTCGCCGGTCATCGGTCCTATTTCTCCGGGAAATAATCTTTTGTGTTCAAAAGCGACCAGGGTGGGGGTGATGAATTTTTCTCCATTGAAGAATGCCGATGCGCCGACCTCGACTCCTGAGACATGTTTTTGAAGCTGAAAGTGTCTGATATTTTTTGAAAGTATTTTTTTGTTGGAGTTGAGAATTTCAACCAGGTCTTTCCCATCCTCCTCTTTGCCAAGCAAAAGAAAACCGCTCCAATCACTTGATACTTTTCCGGAAGGTTTGAATACATAACGCCCGGGATTTTCGGATATGAATTTTAAAGCTGTGTCGTAATCGTCAAAATCCCATGAAGGCAGAGTGAGCATTCCGAGGCGTTTCATTTCGGCTTGGCCGAATTCTCGGTTCATTTCAAGCTTGTCGGTGTAGTCGCTCCCGCCCACGACAGCTTTTCCCGCTCTTCTTAATTTGTCCGCTTCGGCCCCGAATCCGGTATCATCAAAAACTATCACATCGGCCCAGTCCGCGTGTTGTTTCCAGTCGCTGACTTTTTCTAAAAAACCGTCGTACTCATCGGTTACTTCTTTTATGTAACACTTAACTTGATGTCCTTCTTTTTGAATTTGCCACGCCAAATCACCGCTCAATGATTCCCATGAGACGAATAAAAATTTATATTTCTTGCCCTGAACTTGCCTGCCCTGAATCTGTTGAATGGGTTGAACGATTTTTTCCGAATGACCGTTACCGTTTCCGTTTGCCATAAAAATTTTTAAGTGATATTTTAAATCTATACGCAATTTTAGTTTTTGTTAATTAATTTTTGTGCATAACTCAATGAATCCCGTTAGAAGTCACCCTAACGGGTTTCACGAATTAAAATTAAAAATATAATCAAAGTTGCTACTCGCATAGAACCGGTCGTTCTATAACTGCGAAGCAGTGACTTCTAATAACGGGATGAAAATAATTATTTCCACCAAAAATATTTCTCTTGATGAACCTTTGGAAAATTTTGTGCGTGAAAAAATCGGAGGCCTTGATAAGCTGATAGGAAATGACAAGTCGGAAGCAAAAGTTGAAATAGGAAAACCCTCGCGTCACCACAAAAGCGGTCGCGTTTTTCGGGCCGAGGCTAACATCAGAATGGGCGGAGTGTTGATGAGAGCCAGCTGTGAACACGAGGATTTGCGTAATGCTATTGTAGACATAAAAGACGAGCTTCAGGAGCAGATTAGAAAATTCAAAGAAAAAAGAACCGACCTAGCAAGGATGCCCAAAAAATAGGCCGCTCCAGCCCCTACCCATATTTAGCACGACTTCCTCATAGAACAGCCGGGGCTCGACTCCTAATTATTTCTGACCGACCGGAGTCACCTCTGTCAGGCCATGCGGCCCTTCGGCCCGTTCCTGACATCTCCGGCTCGGTTCCCAGAAAAATAGCGTCGCTCACCTCCGGCTGTTAGCTAATCGTCAGAGCGCTAAATATGGGTAGGGCTTGTGCTTGAAACCAAAGCGACACCCCTGCCCGCATCCGAATCGTTGAACGACTTTAATACAAATACACGAACATCGAGGAAGTTTTTCAGAAAAACAAGAATTGGGCCGGAAAATCCC
>JBBDZW010000019.1:0-6042 GCA_040899895.1 Minisyncoccota bacterium | reverse complement strand
GTGGCCAATATAGTGGCGTTGTTGATAGCAAGATTTCTATAAATTGTTATACTTAGAATTGTGAAAATAGATATCAAATCTTGGAGGGAAGAACCCTCCGAGTCAGGAAAGGGGGTGTTTGTATGTTGCAAACAGTAGTAGCATCGGATATTGTAAGAGATTCATTGTTGACCTTGTGGACCGGAGTGGCCGGTTTTGTTCCGCGTTTGGTGGCGGCCATTATAGTTTTCTTGGTAGGTTGGCTTATCGCCCACACCTTGGGCAGGTTGGCTTATCATGTTGTCCGAGTTCTGCATCTTGACAGCGCATTGACCAAAGTCGGTTTCAGAAGAGCGTGGGAGAGAAGCGGTTTCCGCTTGGATACCCCAATGCTTTTCTATGAATTGGTCAAATGGTTCTTCATAATCGTATTCTTGATGGCGGCAACCAATATCTTGGGCTTGGGTGAAGTCACAAACTTCTTAAGGAGCGTATTGTTCTACCTTCCCAACGTGATAGTGGCGACAGTCATCCTTCTTATCGGTATTTTAGTCGCTAAATTCTTGGAGGGCATGGTTCGCGCATCCGTTAGGGCGGCAGGATTGGTATCGGCCAATTTCTTGGGAATTTTGACCAAGTGGGCGGTATTTGTTTTTGCTTTGCTTATCGCATTAGCTCAACTAAAAGTCGCGGATGACATTATTAAGATTGTCGTCACCGGATTGATAGCGGCTGGCGCCTTGGCCATAGGTTTATCCTTTGGTCTTGGAGGAGTAAGGCACGCCGAAGAGATGATAGGAGATATGAAAAAAAGGATAAACGAATAGTCCTCATCTAAACTAAAACACCCCGAGATGGGGTGTTTTAGTTTAGAGATTTTCCATTCTTTCAAGAGCCTCTTTGAACAAGATTTTTATTTTTTCATGTTCTCCTTTTGTGAGCTTGGAGAGGACAAAGCTTTTAACTATTTCATCTCGCTTTTTGTCCGACAGTTGGCGGGCCTTTTTCAGGCCAGAAGTTGAAATGCCAAATCTGATACGCCAAAAGTTTTTTGTCTTTAATGATTTAATTATGGATTCAATGCCTTTGTGGCCTCCGGAATTTTTGCCGAGAGAATTTTTAAAACTTCCAAATTCTATATCCAGATCATCTTGGGCGATAATAATATTTTCGGGCTTAACTTTATAAAAATTCTTCAGTTTTGCCACCGCTTCTCCGCTTTTATTTACGTATGTTTGGGGCTTTGCCAGAATTAAAATGTTTTTGCCAAGTTTTGTTTTAGCAATGAAGGCATTGAGTTTTTTGTTTAACTCAAAATCACCAGCCCCCAGTTTCTTGGCCAGATAATCAACGAACATAAAACCGATATTGTGACGGGTATCCCGGTATGCTTCGTCAGGATTTCCTATGCCTATAAGGAGTTTTGTGGTCATGTTTGAAAGTATGCCAAAAAGTGTTAAAATAAGGAAGCATTTTACTTTATATCCAATTATGTCCGAAGAAAACAATAAAAATTACGGCACAAAGAACGAGCTCCTGGCTTTTGCTTGGGAGACCACAAAAGTGGTAGTTATCTCACTTGCCATAATCCTGCCCATCAGGTATTATCTTGTTCAGCCGTTTTTTGTTAAAGGCGCTTCAATGGAACCCGGTTTTGAAGATGGGGACTACCTTCTTGTTGATGAACTAAGTTTTCGCCTTAGAGAAGCCAAAAGAGGTGAGGTGATAATTTTCAGGTTTCCTCAACAGCCATCCCAGTTTTTTATAAAAAGAGTCATTGGTCTTCCGGAAGAAACTGTTCAGATAAAAGACAATCAGGTGATTATTTTTAATAAAGATAATCCCGAAGGATTTATTCTCAATGAGTCATATCTTTCACCGGAACAGAAAACATTGGGGACAATGACCACGAAATTGGACGATAATGAGTATTTTGTTCTTGGAGATAACCGTCTTCAGAGCTCTGATTCCAGGCGATGGGGATTGGTTAACGGGAGTTTGGTTGTGGGTCGGGCTTTTTTGAGACCATGGCCATTTACAAGAACTTTCAGGATACATTCGGCGGTTTATTAATTTATTTTTATGGCTAAAGAAAAATCAATCCAGATTCCGAGAGGAATGAGAGACATTCTTCCGGAGGAACAAAAATATTGGCGATATGTTATGAAGAAGGCTGAGCCGTTGCTTGAATTTTTTGGTTTTGAAAAAATTGAAACTCCAATTCTGGAGTCAACAGAATTGTTTCAGCGTTCGGTTGGAGAGGAAACAGACATTGTTGAAAAAGAAATGTTTTCTCTGAAAACCAAAGGCGGGGATAGCTTAACATTGCGTCCCGAAGGGACTGCGCCTACTGTTCGCGCTTATATTGAAAATGGTTTGAGTGTCCGCCCTCACCCGATTAAACTTTATTACTCCGGTCCTTTTTTCAGACACGAACAGCCCCAGAAGGGAAGGTATAGACAATACTATTCTATCGGGATTGAGACCATTGGCGATGGCTCCGAGGCTGTAGATGCGGAATTAATATTTTTGGGCTACAAATTGTTATCAAGTTTTGGGCTTGACGGGTATAATGTTCACATAAATAGCCTTGGAGATTCTTCCTGCAGACCGGCGTATATAAAAGCTTTGAAAGACTACTACAAGAACCGCCTGAAGAAAGTTTGCGTCACCTGCAAGGTTCGTTTCAAAACAAATATTTTAAGAATGCTTGACTGCAAAGAAGATGTTTGTAAAGAAATAGCAAAAGACGCTCCGCAGATGATTGATTATCTTGATGATGATTGTAAAAAACACTTCAAACATGTTTTAGAATTTCTAGATGAGGCCAAGGTACCTTACATTCTTAATCCCCATCTGGTAAGAGGGCTGGATTATTACACAAGGACCGTGTTTGAATTTCTGCCCGAAGAAAACATTACCGCCCAATCAGCGGTTATTTCCGGCGGAAGGTATGATAAACTGGTTGAACAGCTGGGTGGTTCAAAAACTCCGGCCGCGGGCTGGGGAATGGGCTTGGACAGGATCGTGGAAGCTCTAAAGGAAAAAAATATCAATGTTCCCGATTTAAGGCCAAAACCTAAAGTGTTTCTGGTTCAGTTGGGAGAAGCCGCTAAAAAGAAGAGTCTTCTTTTGTTTGAGGCATTAAGAAAAGCTGGCGTTGAAACAAAATCTTCATTGGGACGTGATAGCATCAAGTCCCAGTTGCGGATTGCTCACAGGTTGGGAGTAAAATTCACGTTGATATTGGGACAAAAAGAGGCTTTGGACGAAACAATTATCTTGAAAGACATGGATGCTTCAACCCAAGAAACAATTCCTTTGGAAAAAATAGTTGATGAAGTGAAAAAGAGGCTCAAGGCATGATTACTGATGTTTTTTGCAAAATAATCAAAGGTGAGTTAAAATCAGAAGCCGTATATAAAGATGAGGAGTTCCTGGTTATCAAAGACATAAATCCCCAGGCCCCGGTTCATTTTTTGATAATTCCGACGAAGCATTTTTTGAATATTGAAGACTTTGCCGAAAATGGGGAATTGCTTGGCAAAGCGCTGTTATTGGCAGACAAAATAGCGCATAAGCAGGGATTAGAAAAAGGTTATCGGTTAATTATTAACGAAGGGGAACACGGAGGAAAGCTTGTACCGCATTTCCACATTCATTTGTTGGGCGGAAAACGGCTCGGTTCCAAAATCGTTAATTAAAGAAGGGAGGATTAACGTGGTAGAAGTAAAAAGAAAACCAAATGAAAGCGTAGGCAGTTTATTAAGGCGTTTTAACCGTTTTGTTCAGCAAAGCGGAGTTTTGCTTAAAGCAAAAGGCGACCAGTTCCGAAAAAAGAAATCTACAGACCGTAAAGAAAAAATGTCTGCAATAATGGGAACGCACTTATCGGATTTAAGAAAACGTTTGGAAAAAATGGGCAAATACGATGAAGAGACGTTTGAAGAAGAGAAGCGCAAGATGAAACAAGAACTCGGATTGTAAAATGTTAAAAGAAAAATTACAGCAAGATGTAAAAGAAGCCTTGAAAGCCGGTGATAGCCGCAAGAGGATGGTTTTAGGTATGGTTATGTCGGCTATTAAGAATAAAGAAATTGAAAAACGGGGCGAACTCAGTGAAGAAGATGTTATTGGAATTATTTCTTCGGAAATAAAAAAGAGAAAAGATTCTGTGGAGCAGTTTGAAAAAGGCGGACGTCCAGAACTGGCTGAACAAGAAAGAGAAGAGGCATCTATGCTTATGGAATATATGCCGGAACAAATGTCTGAAGAACAGATAAGAGAAGAAGTAAAAAAGGCGATAGCCGAAACCGGCGCCAAAGATGTAAAGGAGATGGGCAGGGTTCTCGGCGCATTAATGCCAAAACTAAAAGGAAAAGCCGACGGACAGCTCGTCAGCCAAATAGTTAAAGAAGAGTTGGGTAATTCTTGACTCTAAAAATTAATTTATTTAAACTTAAAACATGAACATGAAGAAGAAGATCACCATTGATACGCTAGCTCGCATGACCCAAGATGAGTTCTCGAGAATGGATGAGCGTTTTGATGCCGTAGATGCTCGTTTAGACAAAATGGATGCGGGTTTAAATAAAATGAACATTACGCTTAAAACTGTTCTCGATGTTGTTTTAGAAATACCAACCAAGAAAGCATTTGAACGTTTGGAAAATAAAGTCCAAACAATAGATGTTCGTCTTACTTCTATAGAAAGAAAAGTTAAATAAACCAGACTCGCTAAGAGTACGAAAAAACCAGCATTTTTTGCGGTTTTTGCGGGGTTGACTTTTGAGTGGAAAAGGCGTATAATTAAAAATATAGTTAGTACCTTGAACATCTACTTGCGAGAATAGCCATAGCGATAAGCGGCTGCAATTCGGCAATTTATCGCTGTGGCTATTAGAGCCAGGGTTCCTGCCTCGGAGCAGAGGCAAACAGAGGGGCAATTTAGCCCAAGGAGAGAGTATGAGCAGCAACACCGAGTTCGCGATCGCTGAAGTCATGCCGGGCAAGCTCAACGCGATGGTCAAGAACATCATGAGCCAGGTCGGTGTGACGGATCCCAACGAAGCGGTCCGTCTCATCAATTCCGGCGAACGCGTCGTCGTGGAGCCCAGTGCCCTCAACAAGTGCTGGATGCGTGCCGGGAATCTGCTCATCGTGAACTTGCCCGCGGCTCCGTCATTGCCGTTCAAGGGCGCGACGGTGGAGCAGCACATCGGCGACGGCGTGGCATTCATTGAGCCGCGGCCGGACGGGCTCTGGATGTCGATTGGCGGGACGATGTCGTTCCGAAAGATTGTCCTCCATCTGTCAGAACGGCAGATGAACGGCAAGTACCTGAAAGGGTACAAGCTTCGCGAAGAGCTGTCCGGGAAACCGGTGCTCAATGCGAATGTCTTGGACGCCCTGGCCGAGAACATCGACTTAATCCCAGAGGACTGGAAACGCGACGAGAAGGGAAACATCCGGTTCATCTTCTTCTGGGGGACCATCTATCGCAACCCGGACACCGACTACCTGTACGTGCGTTATCTGTACTTCAACGACGGGACGTGGCTTCGGGACTACGGCTGGCTCGACCTCGATTGGCTCGCCCTCGACCCCGCGGCTCTGCTCGCAAGTAATTAGTTCTCGGGGTATAGGACCCTCAGTTCTAGCCCTTGGATTCTGTGTCCTTTGCCCCTCGGGAGGCTTTGCCTCTCGAGGGGATATTTTTTTGAAAAAATTTGTAGTAAAATTAAAGTGGCGATAGGTGAATATGCGGGCGACTAATGTTTCCTGCTACCGAAGCCAGTATCCATGCGTCCAGAATATTTCCGACCATGAGTTTGAAATAGCGCGGCGTATGCAGAAACTTTAAAAATTGAAGATACTTGGTGTAGAGTGCTACGGCATTACGATGCCGAATACGATACAGCCTGGAGATCGGCGTGGGCCTTCAATGGGCGGTGATGTTTAAGAAGGCATTTTATACACAATCGCAACCCGGACACCGACAACCTGTACGTGCGTTATCTGTACTTCAACGACGGGACGTGGCATCGGAACTACAACTGGCTC
>JBBDZW010000018.1:0-6103 GCA_040899895.1 Minisyncoccota bacterium | reverse complement strand
AGGTTCATCATTGAATATTTATGTTTGATTTGATAAGATGATCTATATGAAAAGAATAATTCAATTTTCCATAACAAAAGGCGAAAAATATTATACTGCGGAGGGGGTTGATTTGCCAATAGTTACTCAAGGCAAAACCTTGGACGAGTTGGCGGATAATATCAGAGAAGCGGTCGAACTGCACTTGGAAGGAGAAAATCTGTCCGACCTTGATATTGCTCCCAATCCGTCGGTTTTGCTGAATTTCGAACTCCCCAATCAGATTCATGCCTAAGCTCAAGGTCTTGTCCGGCGGAGATGTGATAAAGATCCTTGAGCTTTTTGATTTTGCGGTAGTTTCTCAAAAAGGAAGTCATGTTAAGCTTCGTCGGACTATAAACAAAATAAATCAGAACATTACCATCCCCAATCATAAAGAGTTGGATAAAGGAACTCTCAAGGCAATTTTAAACCAAGCATCAAAATACATTTCTGAATCGGAACTGATGCCCCATTTTTATAACGAATAGAATATGGGTGGCATCTATTTATGATGAATTTCTTACCCCTCCCAATTAAATCCTGATTAAGCGGTGTTTGATATAAAGAAAAATCTCGGCTGGCTGTTGACTCTCTTTTTGATTGGGTTTGCTGTCTATGCTTTCAACCTCAACAACCAGCTGTTCTGGGACGACGATGACTGGATAATAGGCAATCCCAATGTTCATTCGCTTTCCTGGACGAATATTAAGACCATATTCTCGACTGATATTCTCAACGGCTTCGGGCTCAACAGCAACTATTACCGCCCCCTTCTGCTGTTGAGCTTTGCTTTTAACTGGGTCCTGCATGGCGCAACTCCGTTTGGATATCACATTGTCAGTAACCTTTTCCACATTGGCAACGCAGTTCTAATCTTCCTCCTATTAACGACCTTGAAGGTCGTTATGCCTAAAACTGTGGATAACTCGCAATTTTTTAGCAAGCGCGCGGCCTTTATAGCCGCTCTGCTATGGCTTGTTCATCCATTGCATGTCGAGGCCGTTGCCTACATATCGGGCAGGGGAGATCCGATGTCGGTATTCTTTATTCTGGGAGGGCTATTTCTGTTTGCGAACGGAAAAAGGTGGTGGGCGGTTTTGGCTATGGTTTTGGCGGTGTTTTCAAGGGAAACAGCAATACTTTTTCCGGCCTTAGCGATGGTTCTGTACATTTCTTTCCAAGGTCCGACCTTGGCAAAAAAAGGTCGGACCTTTTTGATCGAAGTCAAAGATGCTTTTGTTAAAACCCTGCCTTATTGGGGCATCTCGGCATTTTATATGCTACTTCGTCTGACTGTTCTTAACTTCCAAAATACTCTCAATTTCTATAGCCAATCCAATGCCTATACTGAAAACCTGAGCTATCGCCTCTACACATTCGGCCATGCTCTGGTTGAATATTTCAGTCTTATGTTCTGGCCCTTAGGACTGCATATGGAAAGAGAACTTCCCGTGCACACCTCGCTTTTCCAGTGGCCTGTTTGGCTGGGATTCCTGATCGTTGCGGGAGTATTGTTTATCATATTTAAAAAGCTGAACACCAACAGAATTTGGCTCTTTTGCTGGGGCTGGTTCTTTGTTGCCATAAGCCCCGTGTCAGGCATTATTCCTATAAACGCTCTGCTCTATGAGCATTGGCTGTACTTGCCATTGATAGGCCTTGCGGCCCTGGCTGGGTTTTATATCGACAAAATAATTAGATATAAAGCCGTTCTTATCACACTGGTGATTTTGGTCGGTTTTTTCTCCGTTCTCTCAATCGGCAGAAACCTGGCTTGGGGGAACAGAATAACTTTCTACGAGGACATACTTAAATATAATCCAAATACGGTAAGGATAATAAACAATCTTGGCAATGCTTACGCCGCCGAAGGCGAACTGCAGAAAGCGGCCGAGATGTACGAAAGGGCCATCCAGCTGCCCGATGGTCAGGCATTTGCCCAGCCATATTACAACCTGGCCAATACTTACCGTGACCAAAACAAACCGGAAGAGGCGGCTAAGATGTACGCAAAAGCTATCGAAATTGATCCGAGCTTTCCGTTTGCTTACAAGAACTTAGCCGTTCTTTATGCCAAATATGGATTTTTTGCCGAAGCGATAGAAGTGTTGGAAAAGTTAAAAGAAATAAGGCCAGAAGAGGGCAGTGTAATAGACGAAGCTATCCGACGCCTCAAGGAAGACGCTTCAAAAAAATAGCTACATATTCGTCGGAGTAGACCATTGGCCATCTCTTATCTTGTGATATTCGGTTCAGAAACGTCTTGGCCCAGGGGGTCATATCGCGGTGGTCGAAGAAGACGTAATTGATACCATATTCTTTTGAATATCTTTCCCATGCCACAGGATCTTCCTGCATCGGTTTGTATATCTTCTCAAAAAAATCTACCGAATATGCCTCCGGTCGGCCGTCCACAAAAACTTTCTGTTCAGGAAAGGTTTTCCATATCAGGAAACTCCCGACGTCAAAATTATTGAACACCGGTCCGGAGATATTGTTGTCCTGTATAAATTTTACCCCGCCTGCCGCTCCCGGAGGTATGGCAAGACTGAACTTGTCTGCTCTGACGTTGTTCCAGATGAGCAGAGCCAAAACCACGGAAATAGCCACGTATAACGACACTCGATGTCGTTGTGGACTAACGACATCGAGTGTCGTTAGGGGTAAAACTGTGGATAAGTTGAGGGCGACTATTGGGATGAAGGCCAGGGCGTATATGCCGAAGTTGCGAAGCATCAAAAAGGCCATTATGGTGAAAAATCCGGCCGTAAGAAGTTCAAATAAATCTCGGTGGTGTTTTCTCCACGCAACAAAGAAACTGACCGCCAGCATGACTACGGACAGCTGGAATATCTGAATATTGCCTACAGATATGCCATAGTCGCGCAGGAAAAATATATTCTGGTTTTCGGCTATAGTGTAGCCGTAACTATTCAGTATGCGGAGAGGATAAAGGGCGCCCGAAATAAAATTCGGATTTACTAATGTGGCAGCACCGGTCGCTAGGAAAATGGGCAAATATTTTCTCTGGTCAATAAGGAAAAAGAGCATCAATATCGGCCCAAGCACAAAATATATATGCATGTTGGACCAGAATAGTTGAACTACCGGCAAGGCATACAGCCCCGATATCGCCTTGCGATATCGGGGATCCTCGACTGCTTTTGGCAGTCGGGACCATTTTTCTCCCTCTGGAGAATACTTGGCCCTGAAAATTGCGAACAGGAAAAAAGAAAGGAAAAGATAGCTGAATATCTCCGGTCGGACGTCGGTTCTCTCAATAAATACCGCAATTCCGGCCAGAGCCGACAATATCAGCGCCCATGCGCTCGAAATGTTTTTTACCGCTAAAAATATTAGGGCCAAAGCCGTCAATAGTACTACAACTTTAAGGATTATAAGGGCCTCAATGTTAAAGAGGCGGTTGGTCCAATAAAAAACCACCTCGCTCAGCCAGTGGTGGTTTATGAATCGATGGTCAGGTTCAGTAAACGAGAACAGGTTTGTTTTATATACGTCCCCTGTTTCCCAGATGATTTGCCCGGACTTTAAGTGTCGGCCGATATCCTGGTTTATGGAGTAAATGGGATGAACTAAAAGAGAAGCAAAGAAAACGAATACGAGTATTAGAGCAATTCTTCTGTACATTTAATTATTTTATATTAAAAAGTTAGAGGGTGGAAATTCGACAATATTGTGGTATCATAGTTCCAATGATTGATAATAAAAGTAGTTTAACTTTGGTCAAAATATTGCGCTGGGGCGTATATCTGATAGCTCTGACGCCGCTTATTATATTTTCTCAGTATATTTCGCCTTTCCACTTCGGGAAAGTCATCGTTTTTAGAAGTTTAGTTGAAGTGGCGGCGGTTTTTTATCTGCTTCTTATCTGGCGGGACAGGTCTTATTTGCCCAAAACCAATGCGGTCTTCTGGGCATTTTTGGCGTTCGCCGGAGCGTTTACTTTGACGACTGCTACAAGCTCTCAAATGTATGAAAGTTTTTGGGGAACTCTTGAAAGAATGGGCGGATTGTGGACTTTTTGGCACTACTTTGTTTACTTTGTAATCCTAACATCCGTGACGAGAACGGAAAAGGATTGGTTCAATTTGTTCCGTGTCGTTATTCTTGTTGGAGTATTGTCGGCATTTTACGGATTTCTGCAGAAAACGGAATGGGAATGGATCGTCGGTTCCGGAAATCGTGCCAGAATATTTGGGACGATAGGGAATGCGGCGCTATTTGCCGGTTACCAGATAGTGACGATGTTTCTGGCTCTGACGCTGTTTTTTAGGCGGCAAAATATTTCTTGGGAAAAATATTTTTTTGCCGGCGCGGCGGCGATTAATTTTGTCGCTATAATGATGACGGCGGTAAGGGGTTCTGTTTTGGGTGTTGGTGTCGGACTTCTGGTTTTTTCTTTCCTCTATGCTTGGAAGTTAAATTCTGCCAAGGCAAAAAGGGTTCTTATCAGCTTGGTATTGTTCGCTATCATGTTTGTTATTTTTGCCAACGTAGCCAAGGATTCATCTTTTGTTCGCAGTTCGGGATATCTTACTCGATTAACGGATTTTTCCTTAACCTCTCCCACTGTTGAAACTCGTTTCTGGGCTTGGCAAGCCGGAATTGACGGCTGGAACGATAGCGCCAAAACGATTCTGCTCGGTTGGGGGCCTGAAAATTTTAATATTCCTTTTTCTGTTCATTTTAACCCCAAATTTTATTCTGGCCCGGGGGCAGAAACGCTTTTTGACCGCGCGCATAATATGTTTGTTGAAGTACTGGTTACCATGGGAATTATCGGGTTTCTGGCTTATTTGGGTATATTTGCAGTGGCGTTTAGGGCACTTAATGTCAAATTTCCAATGACAAATGACAAATCAAATCCAAATAACAAAATCCAAACAACTAATATACAAAATTCCAATAATCAAATTCTAAGAATTGGACTAATCTCGCTTCTGGTGGCATATATGATACACAACGCTTTTATATTTGATACATCGGCCAATCTTATTGTTTTCTTTACGGCGCTTGGATTTATTAGTTGGCTATCGCCACACAACACAAATTCACAAATTGAGACGAATGCCACAAATAGTTACCATGAATCGCCAATCACAAATAAAACAGATGTAAAAAGATTAAATAAAGCCCTGGTAAATTCAGTAGGCACTATTTTATTCATTACTGCTGCAATCTTGATCTATCGGACCAATATTATCCCGACCAAAGCGAATTATGCCTCCACGAGAGGAATTGTCGCCGGATGGCAGAATGATTTTAATCGCGCTTCGGCCAAATTTAGAGAAGCGATAAATTACAACACTTTCGGGAAATATGAAGTAAGGCACCGTTATGCTCAATACCTTTTTGAGTATTCGGCTGGGAAACAAATGACGCCGGAAATTAAAAAAGAGATTGAATTTACTGTTGAGAAAGTGAAAGAAACGGCGGAAAGCCGGCCTATGGATTATCTTCCCCGGCTTTATGCGTCAAGGTTGCTTATACTTCTTGGCAAAGAAGACAGGCAATCGCCATATAACGATGAGGCGCTCAAGTATTCTCTTGAAGCTCTTGAGATAGCTCCGACTTTTGTTCGCACGTATTTTGAAGTGGCGCAAGCATATTTAAATAAAGGTGACTCTGCGGGGGCTATAGAGTACTTTAAGAAGGCATCGGAACTTAATCCAAATACGCAAATCTCACTTTGGTATTGGGGCATAGCGGAAATACAAGCCGGCAACACACAGCGGGGTTTAGAGATCGTTGATACGGCTCTTGAGAAAGGATACAGCATGGACGAACAGGACCTGGTTAGGATTATTAATATATATGTTGGTCTTAATGACCTTCAAAAGATAGCCGAAATGTACGAGAGACTAATTCTTGTTGCCCCCAAGAATCCTCAATATTATGCGTCATTGGCGACGGCGTATGCCAACTTGGGCAGGATTGACGACGCCGTGGCTACGGCTCGTAAAGCGGTTCAAGTTGATCCGTCTTTTGAACCGGACGCGAGAGCGTTTGTTCAAAGTTTAGGCAGGGAACTATAAGTTATTATGCTAATCTACAAATTGCG
>JBBDZW010000017.1:1956-6397 GCA_040899895.1 Minisyncoccota bacterium | reverse complement strand
TTTTGCTATCGATAACAAAAATTACTAACTGAAGAAGCTTCGAGTGATAAGGGAGGCCAAGGTCTGAAGGATAACTCCTACGGCCAAAACTACTGCTGCCCCGATAACGCCGTTCCAGATCCTGGTCTTGGCGGCACCGGCCTTGGCTTCGTCCCCTCCGGCTGTCATATAAGTTATACCGCCCCAGATAATGAAGATAACGGCCAATATGACTGAGACCACGATTATGAATTGGGCTATCTGCCTTATTCTCGCCTCAATTTCGGACAAAGTCACCGGTGTTCCTCCCACTGGCGGCTGAGGACCCGTAATCGCTAAAACCAAAACCGGCATCATTAAAGCCGCTATCATCATACCGACATACATGTATTTTTTTGTATTGCTCATTGTCCCACCCCCTTTCAAAACAATTTTCAATTACCAATTTTCAATTTTCAATAAATGACCAAATGAGTCAATGTTAAATTAATGGAAACTGGTAAATGTTAAATGCTAACTATATTCTAAATCTTTCTAAGGAATTATACAAACCCCCAAAACGCTAAACTGGCAAAAGAATTCTCTGGTCACCACTGCGGCTATCGTATTGATTATTACCCCCACTCCCAAAACTATAAGTGCCCCAATTATTCCACTTTTAAGTTGCGCCTTTGCTTCTCCCAGTTTAGTAGCGTCAGCTCCGGCATACATCCAAGTTATTCCGGCACGCACAATGAATATCACCGCCAAAATAACACTCGTAACCAAAACGAATTGAGCCACCCTTTCAATGAGATAGTCAAGTTCGTCAAAGGTTATCGGTTTGCCCGCAGGGAGCTGGGCTAAAATTGTAGAAAAAATATTTAAAAACATTTCATTATTGAGAGCAATCCAACGGCATAAAATTGCTGATATCGGCTCCCAATCCATTAGCGATAGTGGCTATTATCGTATATGTTCCCAAAATAACCAAAACTCCGACTAGCGCCCAGGTGAAAGATTTTTTGGCTTCATCAAATTTGGTCTGGTTGCCCTGACTCATCATAAACTTGATGCCGTAGAAAACTATCATCACCACCATCAGTATCAGCGCAAAGCGGGTAAACCAACAAGCTAAACCGGTAATGATTACGAAAACTCTTTGAATGGTGAAATTTTCCACTCCGCTGTATTCTTGGGCCGAAGCTGACAAACCTAACATCCACAAAAATACCGCGGATGAAATTGTTTTGGTGCTTGTTTTCATTATGGTTGAATTGGAAGGGTCGGTCCGCCGGAAGAGGGGCCACCCAAGTCAAGAATGCTCTGGATAAGTGTAACAAAACCGGAACCGATAAGTATTATCGCAAGACCGACTACCGCCCATTTTAGCACATCTTTGGCTTTTGTGACCTGTTGAGGATTACCTTGGGCAGTCAGGAAAAGAACACCGGAGTAAACTATCATTACCACGGCAATGGGTATCGCCAAATTGAAAAGCCATTGAGCAAGGACCTTGACCAACCCGGCCAGGTCATCGGCTCCGCCACTCAAAGGATTGGGGATCTCAAATCCGAAGGTCTGGGATTGGCCGGGCTTACAATCAGCGGGACAGCTACTCTGACTCTCTCCCGATTCACATTTATTATTACCGCAAACCGCACCACCTCCGCCGCCTCCACCCGAGGAGGTTACCAAAAAAGAAAATGATTCCAGGTTTTGAGAACCCAAATGAGCAACTATTTTATAACTCGCCTGTTCGGATCCAGGCGTCAAGGCCGGTAAGGTCCACTGCCACTCCAACTTATTGCTTTCAGATGGGAATTTTTGCTCTGAACCATTAAAAACAGGTGTATTCGTTCCACCGGTAGTTCTGTTAATATTTATTGTTACACCCCACCCTTGGCAAGAACCTTTTGCTTCCACCGTCGCCAGGATCTTTTCTCCCGACTTTCCGCCATTGGGGTTGGCGTAAACTTTATCCAAATTACATGCTTGGCTTGCTCCGACAGTAAGAGTGTTACTGCTGTCATTTGATGAGTAGATAGTATTTCCAACTTTCAGTAACTTAACTTTATAGTCGCCGTTACTTAAACTGATAGTCCAGTCACCATACAATATAAATACATCTTGTTGGCCTGGCACAGCTGAACCTTTTGTAAGATTAATGTCGATGGTCTTTACTACACTGCCACCTTGCTTTATCTGGTATTGGGCTGTCTGGCCCGCGCATCCATCTTCTCCTTTAATGGATATCCTGACTTGAGAACCGTTAGATGACGTAACATTTTGACTGGCAGTAGTTCCCCAGTAAGGCGGGCTGTTGCCAATGGCACTCCTTGCGCCGCAATTAGCCGCATTCGCATTAAAAGAAAATGCAAAAAGTCCCAAGACGATGACGGGGGCAGAAAAAAATAACTTTTTCCAGTTTATAATCATTGGGTGATCGGCGGTTGAGGAGGAAGATTGGCCGGAGGAAAAGGCATCATTGGCGGCTGTTGCCTGCCTTTCCACCATTTCCAGCCGAACCATCCGCCCGCGGCTGCTCCTGCAATAATTAAAACATAAATTATGCTCATAAGCATACCGCCTTGTCCACCCGCCGGCTCTTCCGGTATCGGAGGCAAAGGCGTAACCCCTTTGCAGTCGGACGGACATGTCTTCTGGTCTTCGCCGTTATCTACATTGCAGACACCGTCGTCATTGCAGAACGAACTTTCACTCACAAAAATTGTTAGAACCTGGACACCTTGAGCATCATAAAAAACGGCTTTCTGCCCATCCGGAGCGTAGGGCGCTTTAACTGATATCTTGCCTTTCAAAAAAGAAGGGTCTCCCCTGCGGGGGTCGAAGACAAAAGTATGGACAACCAAATTGTTGAGAGTAATTATTTCCCCCTTGTACGGAAACTGGGCATTTACCGTTTCTGGAACAAATGATTCGGGGATGACATCATATGTAAATTCGAAATCCCGGTCGGCAAAAAGTTGACCGTTGTCATGGTATAAATGAAAAAGATAAACAAAATCATTTGGCCCCTCCTCGTCGGCAAAAACAAAAATTGGAAAAACCAAAAGCGCTACTAAAAATAAGATTTGAAAATTGAAATTTAAAAATTTAAAATTTTTCATCAGAACCCAGGATTATTATAGCAATAAAGCACCTTTGTGGCATAGTCGCGTGTTTCAGCGTAGCCAGTATTACAAATGTTTTGTTGCGGATTATCATACAAACATTCCCATCTTTGAGTTGGTCCTCCGGCACAACTCGTCTGATTAGAACAATCCTTGCTTTGCTGACATGCCCCGCTTCCTCCATTATATCCAGCAGACACCCCCCTTGGAGTACTGCCACATGGGGTCTGGGTCAGCGCTCTCATGAATTCGGCGGCGATGCATATGCTGGCGTTGGCATTGGCCGGTGTTTTTAACCAAGTTGAAGTAATATTTTCGGTAACACC
This sequence comes from Minisyncoccota bacterium, assembly GCA_040899895.1. Taxonomy (GTDB): domain Bacteria; phylum Patescibacteriota; class Minisyncoccia; order 2-02-FULL-40-12; family GWA2-44-9; genus JACPAB01. The sequence goes on along the minus strand of JBBDZW010000017.1, from coordinate 2,979 downwards.
GCAACGGGACTTATATATGTTGGCTGTGGATGGCTTCAGTTGCATCAATCCTTGAGCATGCCCGCTATCGGCATTAATATTGCAGGCCGACTCTTTTATCATTATTGCCTTCAAAAAGTTGGCACCGTTGGACACCCCCGTCCTTACAGCATACTGATTTATGGCCGAAGCATATTGACTGCAAGCTGAAGCGCCGCAGGTCATTGATCTTGGTTGGCACAAATTTTGCTCCCACGACTGGCCACAAGTCAAAGTACCACTCGTCACCGTTATACTGAACTGCTTCTCCGCCGACTTGAGGGGCGAAGAGTTGTCGGTAACTCTGATTGTGAAGTTAGATGTGCCAGTGGTGGTGGGAGTGCCAAAAATCACACCCGTAGCCGTATTGAAATTTAGGCCGGCCGGCAAAGAGCCGAGCTGTGTCCAAGCATATGGTTGAACTCCACCCGAAACCTGAATAACCTGATTATATTGTTGGCCGACTATACCGTCAGCAAGAGTTGAGATTGTTATGGAAAAAGTTGAAGCGGGTTGGCAAAAATTATTGCAAGTCAAAGTCGTATATTGTCCATTTGGGTCTCTAACACACTGTCCTTGAGTGTTGCAACCGTATCTTATTAATTCAATCGGTGGCAAAGTTGTATCTGGTGGCGGTTGGATAGTTATCGGAGGAGGAGACACAACAACCTCCCGGCATTCAAATTTCCACCATTCTTTGGCCACATTTTTTACTACTCCGTTAATGGTTACGGTTTCTACGGCCAGACTTCTGATAACGGTATTTGTTAAAAGCCACGAGGCCGAGATTATAACAACCCCCATGAAAGTATTCCAGAATATGGTCCTGCCCTGGGTTATGTTTCCGGGATTTGCTCCGCCCATCAATATTAGAAATCCTCCCCAGACGAAAAGTATCGCCGCCACCGGAGGCATCAGGCCGACCAAGACAAAGTCAATAATGTTTTTGAAAAGCTTGAAAAGATCGCAACGGGTGCATTCGGCGGGATTAGCCGAAGTGCCGCA
>JBBDZW010000017.1:0-1856 GCA_040899895.1 Minisyncoccota bacterium | reverse complement strand
GCGGGACATAAGAACATTTACCCTTGATTCCGCATTTTGAAGCGCCTCTCGCACTGTGGCCCTTCCGAAATTAACGTCGTCTATCATATCGGCAAAAATTGATTCAAGAGCTAGATTGTCTATCTGAAACCAAGACCGAGCCGACAGGGCTTGAAGAGCGAATACACCCAAGTCAAGGTCATTCCTTTGCAGTTCAATCAGGTCCCGGCGAGCGGACGGCCGTAGTGTGGCATTCAAATAGTTTGACGCGCCATCTTTTGATGTCAGGTGAATAAGAAATCTCCAGGCATCGTTTGGAGCCTGTGAACTGTTTGATACCGCTACCGTCCAATAGTTGGCGTAAGTTTTTGCATTGCTGGAAGATATTTGAGGGATAGGCGCAACCCCGAAATTTAGACGAGCGGCTTTAGCTTTCAAAACAGGAATCTGATGAGAATAATTGAACATCATGGCAGTTTTTCCTTCCGCAAAAGCGTCAATGGAATAAAACTGGGCATCGTTCCAGGTGTATGTCCTGACCGACGGATTGGCAAAGTCGGTGTAATATTTTAAGGCTATCTCGCTCACGGCCGTGTTGCTGACGTTTCGAGAAAATGTCGCGCTTGAATTTTCTGCATCGGTCATTTTGACACCGCTCTGCATCATCAAAGCCAAAAGAATATCGGTTGAGCGGTTGATATTCCTGGCCGTGCCCATGGCCGCCGCGGACTGGGTTATGTTCCCGCTTCCGTCCAAACGCGTTATCGCTTCTACATCGGAATTGAATTCCTCCCAGGTTTGAGCTGGTCTGGTTATTCCGGCGCTATTCAAAATATCTTTGTTGTAATAAAGGGCGAGGGTATCCACATACAAAGGCAGGGCAAAAATTTTATTTGTGTAAATTAAATCCTGAACAGCAACATCAACAAATTGATCCTGAAAATCTTTTACAGTCATTAGTGCCCCTAACTTTGGAAACTCTTCCGGCATCGGCGTTATCTTGTCGCCGTGTTTGGGTAGCCAAGTATTGTGGAACATAAAAATATCCGGCCCGGTTCCGGCGGCCAAAGCGCTAATTAAAGACCGCTCATAGTCTTCAAAGTTAAATTCTCTATAAACAATGCGAATATTGGAATCCTGTTTTTGAAATTCCCTGATAATGGGATCGTAAACGCTTCTATTGTCAAAAACTCCCCAAAATTGAAGAGTTACCGGCTGGCCAGCCCCGCCGTCGCCGATGTTCATTAGGACGACGATTATAGTAATAAAAACCACGACAGCTATGACACCTGCCAATATGTAAAATACCTTATTGGTGTTCATTTTTTATTTTATTGTTTTATAAAACTTATGCCGTAATGAAACTGTCCCGCATCTATATTTTTCTCAAAAATCAACCCGTCACCCAAAACCAAATTGCTCATGGCAATCTCATCAGTTCTCATGCTGTCCGGAGGGCCAAACCCTCCGCTTCCAAGTTTCCAGTCAATAAGAATAAGACGTCCCCCGTTCTTCGCCACCCTCTTAGCCTCTCGAATTATCTCGGCTTTTTTATCAGACTGAAAAAGAACGTTGGCGAGCAAAACAATATCTTGAGAGTTATCGGGTAAACCAGAGCTTCCGGAGATTTCGAGATTTGTTCTTATCGTTTCAATATTTTCAAGATTTACTGCCCTAGCTTTAACCCGCACATTGTCTAAAGCGCTCTCTTGTATGTCCAAAGCATAGACCTTCCCGCCCTCTCCCACCATTCGTCCCATAAGAATGGTGAAATAACCGGCACCGGAGCCAAAGTCTGCCACAGACATACCTTCTCTAACGCCAAACTCTCCGACAATTTTTTCGGGACGCATAAAACCACCGGTTCCAGCCGAAGT
>JBBDZW010000016.1:0-1041 GCA_040899895.1 Minisyncoccota bacterium | reverse complement strand
TAGACAAAGACGACGAATATCGACATAGCAAATGGCTCTCGTTTATGCGCCACCGTCTCAATCTTGCGAAAAATCTATTGAAAGACGACGGTGTGCTGATTTGTGCGATTGACCATAACGAACAGGCACATTTAGGCGTAATGTTGGACACAATTTTCCCTACATATGAAAAAGTCTGCGTAACAATTATCCATAATCCTGGCGGTATACAAGGCGATAATTTCTCTTACACTCACGAATACGCTTATTTTGTATTTCCACGAGGAAGTAAACTTATCTCGCGCGTTGATCGTGATGATGTTGGAGCAACGCCTTTGCGAGACTGGGGCGGCGATGAATCAAAACGAGACACTGCAAAAAATTGTTTTTATCCAATTATAGTAAAAGACAAAAAGATTATAGATTTTGGCGATGTTGCGCTAGACAATGTTCATCCAAAATCGGCAAACGAAAAGCAGAAAGACGGAAGCATTTATATTTGGCCGATTGACGGAAACGGAGTGGAAAGAAAATGGAGATTTGCTCGGCAAACAGTCGAGGAAATTTGGGGCGAGTTAAAATGTGAAGAAAATAAGGGCGAATTCGTCATAAATAGATATAAGAGTCAGTACAGATATAAAACTGTTTGGACTGATAAAAAATACAACGCAAATATTTTCGGGACAAAACTCTTGCGTGAGATATTGCCGAATTGCGATTTTGATTTTCCAAAGTCGCTATATACCGTTTATGATTGTCTTTTGACTGTAGCAAGACACCGTCCACACGCAACAATTTTGGACTTTTTCGCTGGGTCTGGCACAACCGGACATGCCGTTTTAGAAATGAACAAAATTGACGGCGGAAATCGCAAGTTTATTCTTTGCACAAACAACGAAAACAACAACGGCGGAAACGGCGGAATTGCCGAATCGGTTTGCTATCCGCGAATAAAAGCAGTCATCAATGGATATAAGAATAAAAAAAGCGAAAAAGTCGCAGGCCTTCCGAGCAATCTTTTCTATTACCAAACTGATCTCGTGGACATTGAGCAAATCCACA
>JBBDZW010000015.1:0-6855 GCA_040899895.1 Minisyncoccota bacterium | reverse complement strand
TATTTTTCTGGGAACCATTCGGGGTGACCCGGAACGGGGTAGCGAAGCGCCCGCATGGCCGGGTCGGGGTTATCCCCGAATGGTCTGAAAAATTAGGAGACGAGTCGCGATTGTTCTGTGAGACAGGCGATGAGAAATGGGGAGGGGGGTTGGGGTTTCAAATTCAGTGCTTTTATTTTTTAATTTTTGAGATATAATCAGTTAATGGAGAGTTTTTTCACTACTCTGGATAGTTTAAACACCGCTTTTGCCGTTTTGGCTGATTTTTGGTGGATTTACATCCCGCTCCTGCTTTTTTTCGGTTTGGTCGGCGCTTTTCAAAACTATACTTTTGCCAAGTACGTAACCACACTCAAGTGGGTTTTGCTGGAGATAAAAGTTCCCAAAGACCCCGGCAAAAGCCCAAAAGCTACCGAGCAGATCTTTGCCGCTCTCCACGGTATTTTGGGTTTGCCGGTAAGGTGGCGGGACAGGTTTTTTAAAGGAAAAATTCCGGACTGGTTCTCTTTTGAGACGGTCGGCATCGGCGGAGACATTCATTTTTACGTCAGAATGCCGGAACAGTACAGAAAATTGGTTGAGTCACAGATTTACGCCCAGTATCCTGATTCCGAATTGACTGAAGTTGAAGACTATTTCAACAATCTCCCTCCTTCTCTGCCAGATGATAATAGTGATGTCTGGGGAGCGGAGTTTGTTTTGAATAAACCTGACGCTTTTCCTATTCGGACATACGTTGATTTTGAAGAAAAAGGAGGCGGACCCGATGACATCAAACGCATTGATCCCTTGGCTTCTTTAGCGGAAGTGCTTGCAAGTTTGGATCCGGGAGAATATATCGGTATTCAACTTCTTGTAAGGCCGGTCGGAGATGGCTGGGTGAAGAAGGGCCAGGCCGAAACAGATAAAATTTTAGAAAAGAAGCCGAAAGTCGGCGAGGATATTTTCACCAAAGCCATATGGTCATTAGACAAAATTATCCCTGGTTATGTTGAGCCAAAGAAAGACGAAAAGAAAGAAGAAAAACCCCAGCTCACTCCTGGAAAAACCGAAATATTAAAAGCCATTGAGAATAGTTTCACTAAACTTGGGTTTGAAAGCAGTATAAGATTTATTTACGTAGCCCCCAGAGACAGATTTCATCGGCCCCACATATCCGGCATAGTGGGCTCGTTCAAACAATTCTCATCGCAATCGCTTAATGGTTTTAAGGTTAACTGGGAAACGGCGCCACTTGGAAGATGGCCGTTTAAAAAACAGCAGGAATACAGCAAGAAACGGAATATTTTAATTAAATTCAAAAGTCGGTCTTTCACCGCAAAGACATATGTCCTCAATACGGAAGAACTGGCGACTGTCTTTCACTTCCCGGACATTGGAGTAAAAACCCCGCTTTTGCCAAGAATTGAAGCTAAAAAGGGTGAAGCGCCGTCTAGTTTGCCTATTGCATAATCACAATGTCGGATACTACAGAAAATAACAACTTAGTTTATTTGGGCGAAACAACATTTAGAAATGAAAATGTTCGCTTTGGCATAAAAACAGACGACAGAAGACGTCATATGTATGTAGTCGGTTCCACGGGAATGGGCAAGTCTGAATTTTTGAAGAATATGGCGATTCAGGACATTGAAGCCGGCCGTGGTGTTTGTTTCATTGATCCGCACGGTGATTCCGCCGATGCCCTGCTTGATTTTGTTCCCGAGGAAAGAATAAAAGACGTTATTTATTTTGATCCCGATGATTTAGAGTACCCGATTGCTTTCAATGTTATGGAGGGTATTGGTTTTGATTATAGACACTTGGTGGCATCCGGTCTTGTGGGCGTGTTCAAGAAAATATGGGGCGTGGAAGCATGGTCCGGCCGAATGGAATATATTTTAAACAATACGATTTTGGCTCTTCTTGAATATCCAGATTCCACTATCCTCGGAATTAACAGGATGATGTCAAGTAAAGATTATCGTAAAAAAGTGGTTGCCAGTATCACCGACCCAATCGTTAAAAGCTTTTGGACGGATGAGTTTGCCAAATATGCCGATAAATTTGCGACTGAAGCGACAGCCGCCATTCAAAACAAAGTCGGACAGTTTGCTTCCAACAATCTCATCAGAAACATTCTCGGTCAGTCAAAATCCAAAATCAACATCAGGAAGATTATGGACGAAGGCAAAATTTTAATCGTTAATGTTTCTAAGGGAAAGATCGGAGAAGACGCATCGCGCTTATTGGGAGCTTTTCTTATTACAAAGATACAGTTGGCGGCAATGTCGCGGGTTGATACCCTTGAATCGGAAAGAAGAGACTTTTACTTATATGTAGATGAGTTTCAAAACTTTGCCACCGAATCTTTTGCCAATATTTTGTCGGAAGCAAGAAAATATCACTTGAGCTTGGTTATGGCTCATCAGTATATAAAACAAATGGAAGAACACGTTATGGACGCCGTATTTGGCAACGTTGGCACCATAGTTTCTTTCAGGGTTGGCGCGGAAGATGCTGAATATCTTGAAAAATGGTTTCAGCCGGATTTTATGATGAATGACATTGTAAACCTTGGAAAACGAAGTATGTATCTTAAGTTAATGATAGATGGAGTTTCGTCTAAGGGTTTTTCGGCGTCCACTTTGGATAGGTTTGAAAAAATGGAAAAATCTAATCGCGAAGCCGTTATTGCCTATTCACGGGAAAAATACACAACTTCGCGAAGTATCGTTCAGAAAGAAATCTCTGATTGGTCCGAGGAATCCAGCGCCGAAGATAAGTCGCAAGAAACAAAGAGGAGTGGACAATCCTACGGAACCGACAGGCGACCATTTCGCCCCACCGATAGGCCTTATCAATCGTCAGCGCCTGCGGGTAGGCAAGAACACAGAGAAGAAAGACCCCGTAATGATTATAAGCCCAGGCCGTCTCAACCACCAAGATTGTCCCAAAACAGACAAGAAGTTAAGCCTAAAGAAATTTCTTTGGGCGCTTTAAGTTCCGGAGCCATTGATTTTAAAGGAAGAAGGATGGAGAAAGAAACTAAGCCCAAAAAGGAAGTTAATACTTCAGAATTAAAAAAGATACTGGACGAAGCGCTAAAGAAAAAAGAGTAATTGATTTTAAAATTGCGTGTGGTAGTTTTGAGGCATAATGGCAACCAACAAGTATTACAAAAAATTTATACGAATTCCGCCCAGTGAGAGCATAGATATTAGGGAGATAATGCCAATTATCCACCACCCTCTGTTTCAGCGTCTTTTGCACATTTTTCAGCTCGGGGCCAATCTAGTTGTCTTTCCGGGTGCTTCCCATAATCGTTTTGAGCACGCTCTGGGTGTTTATGGAAAAACATCTCTTTTTTGTGAACGCTTGGTAAAAGACGGCTTCCTCACTCCTTATCAGGCAAAAAACATATCGCTCTTCGGACTGCTTCACGATATCGGTCATGGGCCGTTTTCTCACGTCATTGAAGAACTGACCCCGTTTAATCATGACGAGAATGGTTTCAGAATAATCAGTCAACTTTCAAAAGAAATAAAAAAGGCCGGCGGCGATCCAAAATTCATTAAGGCATTATTCGGCCGAAAAAACAGTTTTTACAAGATAGTGATGGATAAAAATTTAGGAATGGACAAGCTTGATTATCTTGAGCGCGATGTTTATCACACCGGTTTTGGTCAAAAGCCCGACATAAAAAGCGTTTTTGATTATTTGAGTTTTATGAACGGTAATCTTGTTATAGATAAGAAATCTTTGGAAGCGGCCAAACAGATGCAACGCCTTTATAATTATATGTATAAAGAGTTTTATTTGCACAAATCATCTCAAATTAGTCAGCGTTTTATGGAAAAGATGATTGCAACCTGGATATCTTTGGACAAAGTGGATTCCGGCAAACTTTGGCTGATGAGCGATTATGAATTGTTGGCCCATATTTATCGGCACAAAGATTCAGCCCTGCAGTTTCTTTACCAATGCTACAAGAACAGGAATTTTCCCAAGACGGGTTTAGTCATTCGGCTAAAAAATAGACAGTTAAAAGAAAGGATTAGTGGAAAGAAAATTAGGGTCATCGGTGAAAGCAAGGAATTTTTTGAAAAATTTGGCAAAGTTTCTTCTTTCAGGGAACTTGAAAAAATTGAAAAACTTATCGGCCAAGCTCTTGGAATTGAGGACTTTAAAATATTAATCGTCCCAATGATAACTCCTTGGCGTTTTGTTCCGGAAGACATACTTTATCACGACAACGGTAAAATATTATCGCTCAAAAAGATTTATCCCGAATATTTTAACTCTATGAAATCGGAATCCGACGATTATGTGGCCGTGCGGGTTTGCATAATCGGTGACAGAGAACTATTATATAGAAATTCAAAAAAAGTGCTTCAGGTAATCAAAAACTATTTGAGGACAAAATAACCGTACAAGAGTTGGTTCCGCTCTGCGACAGAGAAGCAGGATTTTTATTTGTCCGTAAATATATTGTGTACAAGTTCACGGTATGATATACTGTTAAAGGTTCGATGCGCCCGTAGCTCAATTGGTAGAGCACTCGGCTTTTAACCGAATGGTTCTGCGTTCGAGTCGCAGCGGGCGCACATGCGTCATAGCCCCCAAATCATCCAAGATATAATCCAGATGAGAAAGGATGGTTTTACTCTCGGTGAAATAATGGCCGAAACTTCTTTGAGCAAGACGACTATTCATCATCATATAAAATCAATTCCTAAATCAAACTTCCTCCTGAAAAAAATATTGGCGAAGACTCTTGTGGCCCAGAAACGCCAAGCAGAGCTCAGAAGAGGGAAAAGTATCAAAACTTATAAATTCAAAAGACCTCAAAAGTGGACAATAGAATTAGTAAGCCTCGTAGCCCACTTCTTATTTGATGGTCAAATAAGAAGAACTTCCTGTATTTACTACAACAGGAGTGAAGCATTAAGAAAAAACATAGTTGACTGCATGCAGGAAAAATTAGGGGTTGCAGATTATAAAATATATGAAACAAGCGGCGGGGTTAAACGAGTTTGTTATTTTAATGTTGAATTAGCTGCCTTTGTCCGTCAAAAGGCAGACGAGCTGCTAAACCATATTGGTTCAGCGGCCAAAAATCATAAGTTATCTTTTCTAAAATCATTTTTTGATGACGAAGGTTGCATCACCTTTAGTTCCAAAAAACGACTTATTCGTGGCTATCAGCACTCCTTGGTAACACTAAGATTGATCCAAAATTTATTAGCTGATTTTCAAATCGAAAGCAGAATTGACGGGAAATACGGTGAGATATATATTTCACGCAAGCCCAATCTTATAAAATTCCAAAAATATATAAATTTTACTCCCGGCGTATGTGTAAATGGCAATCGTTCGAACAGCATCTGGAAAAATTCTTTAGAAAAAAGAGAAATTCTCAACAGGGCCCTAGCTTCTTATAGGTTTTGACACTTGTTTTTGTCTCTCATTTTATATACACTCATCCCAATTCAGCTCTTTGGAATCAGGAGTGTAAAATGGACAACGCCCTTCAGAAAGCGTTCATCTTGTTGGGGACTTTGGTTCTCTGGACCTTTTTGTCTATTCTTCCGAAGCAGGGTTTTGATTTCCTGCCGTTGCCAATTCCTGAAGTCGTTCCGGTTGCCCAGGCGGCCAGCTTTCACGATGCTGGATATGAGAATTCCTGGGTCCAGTTCAAGGACGAAAAAGAGCGCTTGGTGCAGGTTCAGGCCATTGAAAGCCGGATTGTTATCGTCTTCCGAGTGAAAAACAAAGGAGACCTGGCAAGATTCAACATCGGTTGGATGGCCCCCGTTACTTTCAAATGCGCTCACGGTTACAACGACTGTGATATTGGTTCCCAGGAGAAGACCTACATCGGCAATACCGAAGTTCAGCCGACTATTTGGAAGACCTACGGTCCCAATTTGAGACTGAAAATACAGAAAAATTAGCCCCTTGCTGGGGCTTTTATATTTTTATCCAAAAGACTAAAATTGAGTTATGACGGCAAACAAAACAAAACCTGATATTTTCAAGTATACCGTGGAGACCTTTTATCTCGGTGAACTTATAGATCTGAAAAAGCTTCAGGAGGGTATCAAACAATACTCGTATCTGAACAGGGACGACCCTCTGGTTCTTAAACTCCTCAAGGACCAATATGTCGTCCTGACCAAGTTTGGGGCGGTGACTTTCTGGAACGTGCCCGGAAAACTCCGCCGGCAGTTCACAAAAGAGCTCCAGCCCTACGTGAACAGCAAAAGGCCCCACTATCCGTATGACGAGGACACAAGAGTTCTCGTCGGAGGCAGCATGGAGAGAATCTCTTTTGAAAAAGTTTACACCAGTGATTTGAATTTGGGCAAGATAAAAATCATATCATATGTTCTGTCGCAGTCGGTGGCTCTTGAAAGACACGAGGACGACATTCAGACCAGTTTAAACGAAATAGACCACATCGTTACCAACCTTAAGGTTAATGGTAAGGCTTTGCTTTCTGAAAAAGAACTGCTTAAGCAGATAGGCCGGGTTTTATCGGTTAAGCAAGTTGCAGTTTCGCATTTGGCTTTGTTTGACAAGCCGGACGAGGCCTGGACATTTCCAGAATTGGAAAGATTATACGGTCAAATGAGCTCGGAATACGACCTTAAAGTAAGGTTTGAAGTTTTGGATAAAAAGATTAATTATCTTTCAGACATCTCTCAAATGCTTATGCAATTTCTGGCCGAAAAGAGGAATGCTTTTTTGGAGATAATAATTATAGTCCTTATTGCTATAGATATCGTACTTTGGTTCATCCCTCCCTTTCCGGAAGTTGTCGGGTATATAAGGTCTTTCTTGTGATTGGTCCTAAACCCCGCTTTTTAGGCC
>JBBDZW010000014.1:0-1093 GCA_040899895.1 Minisyncoccota bacterium | reverse complement strand
TTATCCATATCCATGTCAAAAGGAGATTGATTTTATTGCCAATTATTGGAATATAGGTAAATATGTGCATTTTATTTTAGCTAGAGATATTACCAATCGGGATTTACTTGAGAAAGCTTTTAATTTATAAATTTCTAATTTGATATTTGCCTAAATAGTATTATGGCTACGGCCGTAGTCATAATACTATCTGAGAGATATTTAATTTTAGTAAAATTTATGTGATATAATACGCGAAGCGGATTTCCCCGCGGCTTGCCGCGGGATCCTTGTAGGAAAGTTTGAAAACCCTCGGTTTTCAAGTACACTTGAGGAATGACCGTCAAAAGAACTCACCACAATATCTATGATACTCACTACCACATCGTCTTTCCAGTTAAATATCGAAAAGCTCTTTTGCAAAACGATATCCCGCTCGCAATTGCAAAACTGGCAGAGGAAATTGCTCTTCGCTACGACATTGAATTCGAAAAGATCGGATATGACCAAGACCACATACACATACTTTGCAACTTCCCTCCAAAATACAGCGGAAGTGATATTGTCCGAATATTCAAAAGCATTACAGCGCGTGAATTATTCAAGCAATTTCCTCTGCTCAGAAAACAACTCTGGGGAGGAGAATTCTGGAGCGATGGATTTTACTTTGCCACAGTATCCGAGCGGGGAAATTGGAAAGCGGTCGAACAATATGTCGCAAACCAAGGAAAGACGATGGATGCGCCATATCAATTACGATTACTCACTTAGGTCAGGCCTCCGGTCATACCCCGTCGGCTTGCCGCGGGGTAATTGATTAAAGTCATGTTCTCCGACCCGGTGAAAAACTTAAAAGCCTTGGGATTGCGGGAAGATAATGTTGTGGTGGATTTGGGTGCGGGTACAGGCTTTTATTCCATCGCCGCCGGGGAATTGGTGCCGAAAGGCAAAGTCTACGCGATTGAGATAGTCAAAGATTTTTTAGCCACGGTCAGGCAAAGGGCCAAGGAGGCCAATTTAAATAATGTGGAAGCCCTATGGGGCAATATTGAAAAGTCGGGCGGGACAAAGATAGCCGATGCCGTCGCCGACGCGGCCATCGCGTCCAACGAGC
>JBBDZW010000013.1:3795-7141 GCA_040899895.1 Minisyncoccota bacterium | reverse complement strand
ACTACCATGTAGACCGCCGAGTGCCTGGGAGTTACAGAACTCTTCCCAAACAGGGCTGGATGCCGGAGATGGGCTGGGAGACATATCCAAAAGGTATTTATTATCGCTTGATTGAGCTTAAAAAATTTAAAAAACCCATTTATATTATTGAAAATGGAATTGCTGACGGCAAAGATGAATTACGGGAAAAATTCATCAAAGAACATTTGCGCTGGGTATGGCAAGCGATTCATGATGGCGCCGATGTACGCGGATATATGTATTGGTCGCTTCTGGACAATTTCGAATGGGCCAGGGGGTTCAAACCGCGTTTCGGTCTGGTTGAGGTTGACTTTAAAACTTTTGAAAGAAAGATACGCCCTTCGGCCCATGAATATGCTAAAATATGCAAAGAGAACAGTTTAAATATCTGATCAAATGACGTCCGTCTCGCTTTTTCTTGCTCTGGTTGCTTATTTTTTTATCTCGATAGCCTTTATTATAGATAAATACCTTCTTTCTGCCGCGATACCGCGGCCTTTTGCTTACGCATTTTGGGTGACGATATTAAGTTCGGCTGTGGTGGTATTCATACCCCTCGGTGTCCAAATACCGGATCTTTCCTATTTGGCTATAGCTTTTATCTCTGGAAGCACTTTCTTCGTCGGACTTATATATTTATACCAGGCCATACGCAAAACTAACGTTTCGATAGCTTCAACCCATGTCAGCGTAATGAGCGTTGTCTTTGCTTATGTCCTCTCTATTTTCCTTCTGGGCGATCATTTTTTTCTTTCGGATCTTCTGGCTTTCGCGATAGTCGTATTAGGAATAATGCTGATAGGCAAAACCGGCCAGCATGTTTGGGGCGAAGCTTTTATTGGCGGCATGTTGTTCGGCATCTCTTTGGTAACCCTAAAGATGTCCTTCGATCTTTCTAATTTTGTGAATGGATTTTTTTGGACCCGGATTGGCTTTATTGGTGCCGCCTTTATGACTTTGCTATTCCCTTCAGCCAGAAAAGAAATTTTCGGTTCTTATAAAAAAGCCCGCGTAAACTCCAAGGTTCTATTTATTTTGAGCAAGATCATTGCCGGGTTAGGTTTTATATTGCTTTATCTTGCTATTCAGCTTGGCAATGTTGCCATGATTAACGCGTTGTTGGGTTTGCAGTTCGCTTTCATATTTCTCTTGTCTCTAATTTTAGGACACAGGATTCCAGAAATCGCAGAACATGTCAGTAGAGCAGTATTAATAAAAAAGTTCTCTGGAATTGTCGTGGTGATTGTTGGTCTAGTGATATTATTTAAATAACATGATTCGAAAGAAGAAAATTTTTTGGGTGGTTGTGCTGGTAATAGTAGTTTTTTTCTGGATGCTATCTCTGGATTTTTCTGGGGATAAAGAAATTACTTACGGAGTTTCTTTTAGTAAATTTCACGCCGACGAATTGAAACTTGATTGGAAGCAAACCTATCTGGCCATTTTGAACGATCTTGGCGTTAGGAATTTCAGGTTCTCTGCCCATTGGCCGCTGACCGAACCAAAGGATGACCAATTCAATTTCTTCGAGATGGATTACCAAATGAACCAAGCTCGGGCCAAAAATGCCTCTGTCATTCTTGCGGTGGGCCGCCGCCTCCCCGGCTGGCCGGAATGCCATGAACCCGATTGGGCTTCCGTATTGGACCGGGAAGAAAAACAGGACGAGATACTTGAGTACATCGAAAAAGTCGTTGAAAGATATAAAAGCTACCCGAACATGCTTTATTGGCAGGTCGAGAACGAGCCGTTCCTGACATTCTTCTCCCGTTCCACGTGCGGAGAGCTAGACGATGATTTCCTCAAGGAGGAAATTGCTCTGGTGAAGCATCTCGATCCTTCACGGCCGGTTCTGGTTACCGACAGTGGTGAGTTCGGCAACTGGTTTCAGGCCTATCGCCGCGGCGACGTGTTCGGCACCAGCCTGTATCTTTATATTTGGAATCACAACTTCGGTCCGCTCCGTTACCCTGTTTCTCCGGCATTCTTCCGCCTAAAGCACAACTTCGTCCGGATGTTCCTGGAAAACAAGCCGGCCATGATTATCGAGCTGTCGAACGAGCCTTGGCTTCTCCAACCCATTATCGAGACCCCGCTGGATGTTCAACTCGAAAGAATGGGCATAGACAAATTCAATGAGATGATAGAATTTTCTTCTAAGACTGGTTTCGACACTTTTTACTTATGGGGCGCCGAGTGGTGGTACTGGTTAAAACAGAAAAATCATCCCGAACATTGGGAACGAGCGCGAGAATTGTTTACAACTGGCAGCGAGGATGGATGAAAGCTTGCTTTCAGTTCATCCGAGCGAACCAGGTGTATAGACTAGAGGACTATACAAGCTAGGTCAGACAATACGGTAATTTTAAAACTTTAGCGGAGCGGATTTTAGTCAAGTTCGAAGCCAGAATTTTGAAGATGTAGACTCTACTTCAAAGAATTCTGGCAAAGAAATTGGCTAACAATGCGCCCGCCCTTCGGGAAGCAAACCTCTGGGCAATTCCTTTGTCATGATACCGCTCGACGTAGTTCTCACTACGCCTTCGGGCATCCTTCCTCGGACTTGCCTCATAGGTTTGCTTCTAAAATTATAAAATTACCGTATTGTCTGACCCCCCACTATGTAGTATAGTTCTGTTAACTAAATTTTATTTTTTGGACAAATATTTAATTTCTTACATTATTGCTCTTGGTGTCGTAGTTGTCGGTACCGGCGTCTTTGTGATATCTAATTCTTCTTTGCAACCGGCCAATATCACCGAAGTTTTAAATACGCCGGAACCGCTTTGTGAAAATCAAGACGAGATTGAAACCTTTGAAGAAGCAATCTCTGTTGTTTGGACGGCGAAGATGGATGGATGCTTGGTCAGTTGTGAGGGCGCGTCTTTCACCAGAGTTCCCGAAAATGATAAATATCCGCGCTTTGTCGGGTATTCCGCAGAGTTGTTGCAAGATGACATTTGGCAAGACGGCGATATTGTAAAAATATTTGGCGATTGGGTCGGCATAGGTTCAGATCATCCCGTTACCGTTTTTAATAATAAATGTGTTCCGATTGTAAATATAAATAAAATTGAGTTGTTGAACTAATGGAGGATAGGACTAAAAATTTTATAAATACGGTTATCTTTGTATCCCGGATATTTTCGGGTCTCAAAGACAGATTTTTGGCGCGCAAACTTTACTACAAGCTGTTTGATTTTATTTCGGCGTACTCTGAAAAACAGGGGGACGTCGCACAATCTACAACGAAACTTTTGACCGCGGTCGACTCATTACTGGACCTTTTGGACTATATGGAGCATGGAAAATCGGTTGCCATCAC
>JBBDZW010000013.1:1811-3695 GCA_040899895.1 Minisyncoccota bacterium | reverse complement strand
TGACTCGCGACAGCGCGACATATCCTTGTCCCTCAACAAACGCTTCGGACAAATCCATAAAAGCCGCATCCAATGACATGCCCTGACTTTTGTGAACTGTGATTGCCCAAGCCAAGCGAAGAGGCACTTGTTTGATTGCGGCTGTTGTTTCCCCGCTTTCTCCCATGGACCACTCCAGCGGCTCGGCGGCTATTATTTTTCCGTTTCTCGCTTTGACGATAGGAAAACCGCTATCCTTATCGAAGTCAGTAATGACGCCCAAGGTGCCGTTTACAAATCCGATTTCGAAGTTGTTTTTGGTAAACATTACGACTGCCTTCGGTTTTAGCTCAAGACGCTCCGGAGAAAGACAACCTCGTTTTAGGTGCTGAACCAGAGTATTATCGCCCCGTTTTTCCATGAAAAAAACTTTGGATTCCCCGGGAAGATTTTCCAGTTCTGCCGAATTTATTCGGTCCACGTTCTCATTATGAGGGAAAAGTTTTGTAATGTTCTTTATGTTTGTTGAGTTTAGGTCGGTCAAGCGGCGATCAAGAAACTTGCGATGTTCCGCCGAAACCGTGTTTGAGCGTATGGCCGAAAGAAGTTCCAGAAAAATTGCTTCTGCTTGTCGATGTTGTTCAGATAAATAACAGACCGAAAAATCGGCCGCGATCCAAGCCGGCGATTTAAAAGCAAACTGCGGGAGCTCATCCTTAAATAAAACTTCGACAAAAGAGTCGTCTCTGCTCCGGGACGCAACTGGTGGCAGCTGAAAGAAATCACCGACCAGTACAATTTGCATTCCACCAAAAGGAGCCGTCGAATAGCGGACCGCTTTGCAAATCTGGTCTACGAGTATAAGTGTTTTTCCATCAAGCATGGATATCTCATCGACTATAAGGGTTTGGGTTTTTCCGATCCTTTTTGAAATTCTTTTATCTGAAGCAATTTGTTTAATGTCCGAAGGTGAGAGTTCTTTTCTTATACCGATCCCGCTCCATGAGTGAATGGTCATGCCGCCAATGTGAGTTGCCGCAATTCCCGTAGACGCGGTAATGGCCGGTTTGATTCCACACTTTCTTAAATAGGCAACATAACAATTGATTACATGGGTTTTGCCTGACCCTGGTTCACCAGTTAAAAAAACATTGGCCCCTGTCTTTAGAATTGATAGCGCAGTATCTTGGGTCATTATAATTATTAACGACACTCGATGTCGTTATATTAAAACTGTGGATAACTTTCTATTCCAAAACAACCTCCGAGTCTATTTGAATGTCCTTCAGATAATTTTCTGTTAATTTCTTATAATCTTTATTATCTCCTAAAACTTCTTGAAGGCACTGCATGTTTAGAACGGATGGAAAATTTCTAACTCCTAAATAATCCAAATGGCTACTCCATCGGTAGGATTTTAAAAAATCCAATGCTTTTGCTGGAGATGATATTTTATTTTCTCTCCACTCTGGGTAAGAAAGATCGAGAGGATTAAAATGAATGTAAAATGGCAAGTGAAGGAAATGGGCTTCATCGGTTATTAATATTTTTTTGGATTTTCCCTGGAATAAGACTCCAACTCTTTCATGTTTCTGGTTAAAATATTTCGCATATCCCATATTTAACTTATGAATAAATTTAGAGATACCATTTTCCACTTTGGGTATTAGCATGAGGTGGTAGTGGTTAGGCATAAGACAAAAAGCTAAAATATCAACCAACAACTTCTTTGGTTCTCCAGGGGGTCTGGTGTCACCAGTATTATAACTATGGAATTTGTGATGTGTCGATTCTATCCTTTCCTGATCATTAAACTCATATAGGTCGTGAATAAAACGCAGATGATCCTGTTTATCCATAAATATTTGTCTTTTATCAACCCCTCGATTAAGTACGTGATAAATT
>JBBDZW010000013.1:0-1711 GCA_040899895.1 Minisyncoccota bacterium | reverse complement strand
TTTATCCATAAATATTTGTCTTTTATCAACCCCTCGATTAAGTACGTGATAAATTTCCATGGATCTATATAACGACATCGAGTGTCGTTAGTCAACAGGTTATCCACAGGTGGGAGATTTTTCAGGTTGACAGAAAAAAGTTGATTTGGTAAAAAAGTTGACAGACGAGTACATAGATTACTCGGTTGATTTTTTATATTCTGCCGCGATTTGATAGGAATGCCACGTTCTATCCCTCCTGAATTTGGTAGTCCGCTATATTTTTCATATAATTGGATCGTGGCAGATTATAAAAATTTAACCCATAACGACCTTCAAGGTCGTTAATTAAAAATCTGTGGATAAGTGGAAAAATATATTCAAAAGCTGGGTCGGTGTTCCGGTTTTAATTTTGCTCGTTTTGGGCGGGCTTTGGCTTTTCACGGCCGGGACCTTCTCTTTCAATCCGGACGTAAGGGCCTGGAAAAAGCTGATGAAGGGCTACGAAGATGAGTATAAACAACGCCAAGAACAGATAAAAAAGGACATTTATGGCGGTAAAACCCCAGAGGAAACATACGATTTGTTCATTGCGGCACTCAAGAAGGGAGACACAGAACTAGCCGCAAAATATTTCATAATTGAAGATCAGACAAAATGGAGCAGAACATTTTCGGAGTATAATAATTCAGGGTCACTAAATTCTTTTGCAAAAGAACTAGAGAACACAAAAGGAGAATGGAAGAAGTCTGAAAAAAGTACCCAGGATGTGGCCTATTTTGAATATATAAACATTGTTGCCAAAGATAAAGAAGTTGAATACGAGGGTCAAAAGCTTGTTATACCAGCAGGAAGTTATACAAACAGCACCAATTTTATTAAATATCCAACAGGGATTTGGAAAATTGAGTCATTGTGAGTAAAAATATAAATATTCTCAAAGGAGGGGCGCTTATTGGCGCCCTTTTGATTACCGCGGGTACGTCGGTTTTAGCATACGACCAGCATAATACTCACCCGGCTTTGACCGACGAGATAGTCGATTTCTATAACTTGAGTTTTCCCGACAGAAAAATAATCGAGCAGGAAAAGCAATGGCTTATTCAGGGTTCGGTGGACGAGGACAATGACGGCCGTTCCATGAGCCACTTTTACGACCCCGTCCACAACAAGGGCATCCAGTCGGTTTATACTGCTTATCTCCCTATGGCCACGGCCAAAGATTGGGCTCTCGGGAACGGCACTCAAAGAAAATTCTACAATAGCCAGCAGACGGGCTTTGCCGCAATATCCGATGCTCCGTCAAATCGCGACTTTTCTTACCAAAGAGCCCTAGATGACTATGCCAAGGGAGATAAACAGAGAGCCTTCACCGCTTTCGGGCACACTCTGCATCTTCTGGAAGACATGGGAGTGCCCGACCACACTCGCAACGACGCGCATCCTTCCTGGGAAGAGAGTCCATACGAAAAAGAAATGGCTAAATGGAACTCTAACAATCTCCAGGTTGCGAGGAAAATTTTTCTCACCAGAGAGAAGCCAGTTGGTTTGGATAGTATGGCAGAGTATTTCGATAGAATGGCTAACTATTCAAATAGCAATTTCTTTAGCAAAGATACAATTAGCAACAAAGAATACTCTTTGCCCAAGCTCACCTCAACTAGGAAAATTAATATAAACGGAAAAAATTTGCTTTTTACAACAAATAAAGATGAAAAAGGCAAAGAATACC
>JBBDZW010000012.1:0-7453 GCA_040899895.1 Minisyncoccota bacterium | reverse complement strand
GCGGTTGTTATTGAAATTGAAACAAAAGTTGAAACTCCGGATGTTGTCGTTGAAACGGAGGGAGAAGAAAAAACGAACAGTAATGGCACTGAAAAATACTTCTCGGCCGTAGGCAGGAGGAAGGAATCCGTCGCCCGTGTCCGCCTTTTCACTAAAAAATCATCCGACGCCGTGGAAAGCGAAAAAGCCCTTATTCAGGTCAATGGCAAAGACTATGCCGATTACTTCTCCGATGTTAATCTACAAGGCGTAGTTGAATCACCCTTAAAGAAGCTCAAGTCCCTCAACCGTTTCAAGGCCACGGTATTAGTCAAAGGCGGTGGCTCAAGAGGTCAAGCCGACGCCGTAAAACACGGCATCGCCCGGGCCCTGGTCCTGTTCGACATAAACTTCCGCAAGAAACTCAAGAAATCCGGCCTCCTCACCCGCGACCCGAGAGTCAAAGAACGACGCAAGTACGGCCATAAGAAGGCCAGAAAGAGCGGTCAGTTCTCGAAGCGTTAATCTCAAAAACCGACCTTTGTGGTCGGTTTTAGTAAATAGTGGCCGTTGATTTTTCGTCCGGGAAGTGGGATTATTTGAGCATGATCTACACACTAGTCTGGATTTCTTTAGTTATAGTTTCCGTATCACTAATTCGTTTAAACAAATGGGTAAGAGATGAAGCGCAAACTCGTGCTCTTTTGAGTTTAGCAATAGTAGAGATATCTCTAATACTCGTTTTGGCCTCACTGTCCCCCTAATGCCCAAACTTCTTAAATTCAAACACGAATTGGTTAAGGAGATTCTTGAGAGTAGAAAGACAATTACTTTCTTTTAAGTTATTATTTGGATATGAATAAATATAACAAATATTTTCTTCGTCCTCGTTCCTTCCCCGCAACACTAATACTTACCGGTTCAATCGCAACGGGAATGATAATAAGTGTCGCCTTCGTTATTGATGGCTTCAGGAACGGAAACATGGCACTTACAATAGGTGCTTCGGTAATATTCGTGGCATTTTTTGTATGGTTGACGGTTGTGCTGTACTACTCTTATTGGCGATATGGGTTCTTTTGGCGGCCTGACGGCCACCCTGACCAAGGAATAGGAATGGGGCGGAACTGGCGCCGCAATATGAAAACAATCCTCGTCGATGCAATAGACTGCTTTTGTTATAAGGACGGGACAATATTCCGGGAGATGTACGAATTATTGGAAACATATCCGAATAAAAAGATACTTTTGACGGGGGCGAATGGCGAGCAGTTCAAAGAATGGGGATTGGATAAAATGCCTTACGAAGTTTTCACCCTGAAGCACAATCCGGAGAAAACCGACCCCAAATACTACGAAACAATGCTTGAGCATTTTGGTCTGACAAAATATGTTGTAGTTTATTTTGAACACAACCCAGAAGTGGTAAAAAGCGCCGAATCGATCGGCATCAAATCCTATTACTACGATCCCGAGAAAAAAGACCTCGAGGCACTCAAGGAGTTTTTAGACAAATCTCTCTGAGCCGTTTGATTTTAGACCCGGGAAATGGGATTATTACTTTGAAATTATGAAATTATTTTTGGCGTCGTCGTTAGACAAGACAATCTCTTTGCTAAAACAAAGAATACCCGAGTCGGCAAAAAGGGTGGTTTTTGTTGCCAACGCGGCAGACCCTTGCGACGAGAGATGGTGGGTAGATTTGGACAGAGAGGCGTTTAAAAAACATGGCTTTAAAATTGTCGAGGTTGACTTAAGAGAAACCGATAAAGACCAATTTGAACAAAAGTTAAAGAGCGCCGATATCTTGCATTTTTGCGGCGGCAGCGTGTTTTATCTGTTGTCGTTATTGAAACAAAAAGATTTAGAAGGTTTAATCGTCGATTATGTTAAAGGCGATAAAATTATTTATACCGGAACCAGCGCGGGCTCGATAATTCCGTCGCCGGCATTGGATATATATAAATACGACACGGAAGAAGGAAAGTTCTATAAGAACGAGTCCGAATCAAAGGGTCTGGGCTTGGTCAGTTTTATTATCTTGCCCCATTGTAATAACCAAGACATGACCGAGAATAATAAGAACGTGATTGAACACGCACATAAATACTCCATTTCGCTACTATTATTGCACGACAACCAAGCCGTATGGGTTGAGGGTGAAAAACTGGAATTATTGCGCTTATAATGCCCAAACCGCTCAAATTTAAGCACGAATTGGTTAAGGAGATTCTTGAGGAAAGGAAGACGACTACCTGGCGTTTGTTTGATGATAAAAATTTAGGAGTTAATGACGAGATTGAACTAATAGATTCTGAAAATGGAGCGACTTTTGGAGACGCAATTATAACTGATATAGAAGAAAAGTTAATAAAGAACTTGACCGAGGAAGAATTGAAAAATCACGGATACAACAGCCGGGAAGATATGCTCGAAAGCCATAAGAAATACTACGGCAACAAAGTTTCTTTGGAAACTTTAGTCAAAATAATAAAATTCAAACTGCTCTGACTTTATTTTTGACAAAATATAAAGTTTAATGTACTATATAACGACAAATTCTTTCATAATCAGGAGTACGAATGCATCAGGCATTAGTCTTACTTAAGGTTGCCCAATCGAAATACGCTTGCGTGAAACCCAGTCTGAATGATGATTTAAGGAACAAGATAGAAGAACTAATTCAAGAGGCATCGGTAAATGATATGATTCCTGATACAATTGGGCACAACGCTAAACAGGCGCTTAATCTCATCAATGGACACTTCAATTTGGTTAATAAAGCCAAAGCCGAACGGGCAAACAAAGAAGCAAAACAAGCCTCGAGTAGCTAGAAGCGCAGAGCCGACATTAGTCGGCTTTTTTATTTGGATATAGTGTTTTTATATACCTATTCATTTTTTGGAATAAAAATGCTTTAATATGGCAATCACGTTCTTTTAAAGGAAAGTCATGCATAAGTGGGTGAAGCACTTTTTCATCTTCCTCTTCTTTGCTTATGTTCTAGCCGTCTGGGGCACGACAAGTTTTACATTAGCATTATCGCTTTTTTTAGGCTCTTATTTCTATTTCCTAATAAAACAAAAATGGCCGTGGAATACTTTATTGGCACATTTGGGTTCTCAAAACAGAATCAACATAACAGAATCAAAATCAAAAATAACTTTTGCCGATGTGGCCGGAATAGATGAAGCGAGGGATGAGCTCGGGGAAATAGTCGAGTTCTTAAGGAATAAAGCGGCATTTGTTGCATTAGGAGCAAAAATACCCAGAGGAGCCATGATGATTGGTCCGCCGGGAGTGGGCAAAACTCTTTCGGCTAAAGCAATTGCCGGAGAAGCTGGGGTTAATTTTATAGAAATGGCCGGTTCTTCTTTTGTGAATAGATATGTAGGCGTTGGCGCTGACAATATTAGACAACTGTTCGTTCGAGCCAGGAAAGGCGCCCCCTGTATTATTTTTATTGACGAGTTTGACAGTTTGGGCAAACGAATAGAAGAAAGTAGCGGTGGAGACCACGAATACAACCAAACAATTAATCAACTGCTTGTTGAGATGGATGGCTTCTCTACCAATGAAAATATTGTGGTAATAGCTGCCACAAATAGGCCTGATAAAATAGATGAAGCTCTATTAAGATCCGGCCGTTTTGACAGGATGATACATTTTAATCGCCCCGATGTTGCTGGGAGGGAGGCTATTCTTAAGGTTCATGCTAAAAATAAGGTTCTGGCAGAAAATGTTAATCTTGGGGTAATTGCAAAACTAACACCAGGCCTGACCGGAGCCGACCTTGCAAAGATACTTAACGAAGCGGCAATAGCAGCTGGGAAGATGGGTAAAAAAGAAATAGAAGAAAACGATATCCGTGTTGCCAGAGAAAAACATCTATTGGGTAGAGAAAAAAGATTTATGGTAATAGATTCGGAAGAAAAGAAGGTTATTGCTTATCACGAAGCTGGCCATGCTCTTTTAGCAATTTTTTTACAAAACTGCGATCTGCCGGATAAGGTCACCATAATACCCAGAGATAGCGGAACTTTGGGGGTTACGATGTTGCTCCCAGAAAAAGATCGCCATAACGTTTCAAAAGATTACCTTTCAGATCAGATGGTTATGCTTTTTGGCGGAAGAGCCGCAGAAAAAGTGGCCTGTAACACTGAAACCGCCGGAGCTAAAGACGACATACGAAAAGCAACGGATTTAGCTACAGCGATGGTTTGCGAATATGGCATGAGCGAATCTCTAGGCCCTATGGCCATAAGCAAGGTTGAAGAGCTTGCTCAAGCCGAAATAAAAATAATTATCCGAGAATCATTTAACGCAGCCAAAAGCATATTAACCGAAAATATCAGCACTCTCCACGAAGTAGCCGGTTTACTACTGGAAAAAGAAACAATTTCCGGAGAGGATATAATAAGATTGTTAGATCAAGGGCCCCAATAACTGGGGCTTTTAAAATTCCACCAAATTCACCCCGCCGCGGGTGTCAGTTTCAATGAGTTTATAGTTCTTACCATCATCAACAATGAGCCAATCTTCATCCTTATACCAAACAGCTTTCAATACAGAACGGGCCAAACGGATAATTCTTTCTCTGTCGCCTGATTTGTGGTTCGGTTGATAGTTGGAATCTTTGAGCCAAACAACCCACAATTCTTTTCCGCTCCAGTAAACAAGTTTGCTCTCGTTTGAAGAAAGAGAAAATCCTTCTACGTTTATCGCTAATTGAATCGGGTCGTTTTCTGACCCATTGTTTTTATAAAGTATTTTGCTTAAAAGATAATAAGGTTTAGGATTTGGTGTTGCCGACGGAGACGGTGCAGTTTTCGGAGTCGGTTTAGGTGTGGCTGTAGGCGAAGCCGAAGGTCCTGAAGCGGTAGCTGAAGGAGTTGGGACCGGAGGATAGAGCATTGTTTCCAGTTCCGCTTCAAGGGCAACTTTACCTTCACCCGAAGTAGGGAACAGAACTATTTTTGAAAACTCATTCACGAAGCCCTCCTCGACCTCAAATCTTTTTTCCCAAGAAGAGTATTGGTCGTCCCTGGCCAGACGGACAGAGTATTCGCCCGGCAGAAGCCCGCTTATGGTATGGGAGTTGCCGAGAAAAGATGTGGAGCCGTTCTTTTCGCCATCCAAATAAACATCGGCCCCGACGTTGGCCTTTACATATACCGACCCGGTGCGCTCAAATTCCCATTTGGAAAAGTTATATTTATACCCCTGAGCATAGAGGACAACGACATAGCTCACAAACAAAAAAACGACTACTGCCGTATAAAATAGGGCTCGTTTGGTCTTTTTTGTCATAATGGCTAGATATTTAACCCATCTTATCATTTTAGAGCTTGAAAGAATAGCCGAGTCCGCGAAACGACAACGAAGGCGTAGACTCTACGCCGAGGATGAGTGACAATGGAATCGGCTATTCTTTCAGCTCCCGAAGGGCGGGCGTATTGTTAGCCAATTTTATTGCCAAAGTTCTTTGAAGTAGAGTCTACATCTGCAGAACTTTGGCTTCAAACTTGGCTAAAATCCGCTCCGCTAAAATAGATATTATGGGTTAATTATCTGGCCTTGATTTTAGCATAAATTAAGCTTAAATTAAAGCATCCTTAAGAGGGGACGAACAAGTTATAACATGAAAAAGATAGGTATCGACTTAGGAACAACCAACACCGTAGTATTCCTCCCGAAGAGGGGAATTATAATCAACGAGCCGTCGGTGGTGGCGATTTCAATTCTGGATAATAAAATATTGGCGGTAGGGAATCTGGCCAAAGAAATGATAGGCCGAACGCCTGACAGCATTATCGTTTCCCGACCGTTGGTGGACGGTGCTATTGCCGACTATCGCGTTACGGGGGCAATGTTGAGATATTTTATAAAAAAAGCCGGCGGAGTTTTGAGTTTTGTAAAACCGGAGGTTTTGATATCCGTTCCGGCCGGAGTCACCTCGACCGAAAGAAGGGCCGTCATTGAGGCCGCATTGAACGCGGGGGCAAAAGCCGTATATCTAGTCAAGGAACCGGTGCTGGCCGCCATCGGCGCCAAGATACCCATCAACAGCCCATCGGGAAATATGATACTGAACATCGGCGGAGGCACGACCGAGATTGCCGTCATCTCGCTGGGAGGCATTGTAAGTTGGGAGTCGGTCCGCATCGGAGGCAACAAATTCGACCTTGCCATTGTTGAATACATCAAAAAGAATCACGGTCTGGCGATAGGCGAAAGAACAGCCGAGTTGATAAAAATATCGATTGGCACCGCCGTTAAGGAAGCTAACGAAGAAAAGATAAACATCCGCGGCCGCGACTTAGCCAGCGGTTTTCCAAAGACGGTAGAGATAACTTCCAACGAAGTAACCGAGGCCATCACCGAACATTTAAGAGAAATAGTCCAGATAATAAAAAGTGTCCTGGAGCGGACGCCTCCCGAATTATGTTCGGATATAATGGACAAGGGAATTCACATCTCCGGCGGAGGAGCGTTGCTCAAGAACATAGATAAGCTCATCATGAAAGTTACCGGAGTCCCGGCCCAGATAGCCGACGACCCGTTGTTTTGCGTCGCCCGCGGCACCGGGATAGTTTTGGAGAACTTAGACGCCTACAAGAGGAACGTATTGGCCAAGCGGTGATTTTTAAAATCAATCCTTTTTCGTTCGTACGAACACTTTAGGATTGATTTGTTGACAAAAAACTCGCCTTAATTTATAATGACACCAACTTTAGTTCCTTAGGCAAAGAGGGGGATGCGATATGTCTCGAATCATGAACGTTATTCTGGCAGTTCTCGTGGTTGTGCTGGTGTCGTACTGCTACATTCTAAACAAGGTGATAGACAGAGCTAATATGAAGATCGCGACTCTGACCCTGCAGCTACAAAAAGACGAAAAGGCGCTTGATGAAACAAAAGGCCAAGTCGACCCAAGCCAGAGTCAAACCACGACCGAATCGCCGGGCAGTAATGTGAGGATGGCCTTGGAATTCGGTCGGGAGTACAAGGCAAAGAACTACCCCAAGCTCGTAAAAGAGCTTGAAACGGAGGCCGCAAGCAGAGGCTGGAACGTGAGATCGGCTGCCTTTATGAGCGACGAGAGATACGCCAAGTTCCTGGAAAAACTTCTAAGCGTCGGGATGATTGACACACATGGCATCATCGTCGTTGCCGCCAACAGTTTCGAGATTTCCCGCCAAGGCGAGATGTGGGTTGACACCGACGCCACGATCGAAGATATAATCAATTTCCTCAAGCAGTAGCCCCAATAGGGGCTTTTTTAGTTAATTAAACTAAGATTTACAATTTATTACTTTCGTGTTATAATGTTGGCTGTAGTACGCAAGGTTTAATGCCTTGTTTTAACAACTAAACTCCTTTCAGTGAGGTGCGCAAATGATCCGACCGTATTCGTATCAAAAGCCGTGCCTTGCTCAACTCGAGAAGGCACGCGAAGAGGGCAAGAAAAAGG
>JBBDZW010000011.1:0-7463 GCA_040899895.1 Minisyncoccota bacterium | reverse complement strand
ACCTCCTGATCGGAATGGGATATTCCGACCCGGAGTTCGTCTCCAAGCGTCAACCGGAGACGAACGGACGGCACGGTGGCGGCAACCAGCCGCACCGCCGGCGCGAAGGCGGACCGCCGCCCAAGCGGTTCCAGCGCCCCCAGTTCTAAGGGGCGCAACCGTAGAAGGTGCGGGTAACCACAAGTTCCTCGCACCTTCATCCACCTCACACTTGAGGTGGGTTTTTTTTGACAAACAAATAAAATTGTGCTTAAATATTGGCGCAAGTCTGCTCTTTCAAAATGGCCGTCAGAGGTCGGCCAAACATGTTCGCGTACCAACAAAAAGGTGAACAAAAAGGCATTGGCGCCACTATGCATTTTATTCAATATGGTGGCAAGAATATCATTGTTGATTGCGGAATAGGATTTGAGAGAACCGGTGAAATAAATAATAAAGTTATTCCCGCCGGAAATTTCTTAAAAGAAACCCGTATAGATCTGATAATCATAACCCACAGCCACGTTGACCATGTGGGAGCTGTCCCCCGCCTTGTGGCGGAACATCCTGAAGCGTTGGTTTTCATTTCCGATTCGGCTTATGACATCGCCGAAGTTATGCTTAACGACAGCCTGAAAATTTATAAGAGCGAATCCCGCAATCTCCAAAACGTATCAGTAAGTGGAGAAACGTATGAAATGTTATTTGATGAGAAAGATTTGGATAACTTCCTAAACAGCGACCAGGTTGTGGTCATACCCATACATCGTGAGTCCTATTGTGAGGAATTGGGATGGGGTTGGAAAATTGGCTTTTACAGCGCCGGACATACAACAGGAGCGGTGATGGTCATGTTTTCCGCTCCCGGCGAAAGACCTCTGCTTGTGACCGGCGATACCGCCAGCCACGATCAGGAAATTATTCCCGGTATAATGATACCTCCGGATGAATTTATCAACGGGTTGTTTGATAACCACGACGCCATAATGATAATGGAAGGCACCAACGGAAACCGAATGCCCCAATTCACAAGAAAACAGATGAAGACAAGGCTGGTTGAACTTGTTCAAGAGGTCAGGAATAGGGGCGGTATCACCTTTTTGCCGACTTATGCCCAAACTAAATCATCAAATATGGCCCTTGCTCTCATTGAAGCCGGGATTATTCCCCATATTGATGGCTTGGCGCGAAAACTGGCGCCGCTGGAGATTCCAAACTTCCAGCAATTGGTTGATTCTGGAAAACTGGTTCTCATTGAAGACGGCGAAAAAGGCGATTACCACCGCCAAATGCTGATGCGGGGAGAAGACCCGTGCGGACACGAGTGTTCCCCCATTATTTCGCCATCAGCTTCTCTGGATATGGGACGAGCGGTGAGCTACGCCGAAAAGATATTACCCAACCCCAAGAACGCCCTCATTTTTACGGGATATATGTTCCCCGGTTCAACCGCGAAACAAATACTTGAGATTGAAAGAGGGCGAACCGTTGTCCTCTCCGTCTTTAAAAATGGGATGACTCAAAAAGTGCCCGTCAATGTTCGGTGCGATGTTCACCATTTTGATTTTACATCGCACGACTACTCCGATGCGCTGGTTGAAAGAGTACGCCTGGTTCAACCCCGGGATGTAATAATCCACCACTGCGAAAAGGCGTCTTTCAACGCTCTTGCAACCAAAATCGGGGCTTTAGATAATCCGCCCCGTGTTCACTGGGGCAGGCATGAAAAAGAAATCCGGCTCAAATAATTCAAGGGCCAAGACCTCCAGATTTGGAGGTCTTTTAATTTAGAGTTGACTAATCAGGAAAATAATGTATTATTTTAAACAAGGAGATCTTTGAAATGCGCCAAAAAGACACTGGCCGCGTCCTGCGGACAGAGACATCTTTTTCTATAACTCCAATAGTTGACAAGGAGTTGTTATTTACCAATAACACAGCCGTTCTTCTGGTCAGCAATATTTCTGACCGGGAAATTGCCAGGCGAGATTATGAAAAATGCCTCCGTGAAGGATTGGGCCGACCCGGAATCCATCCCGATCAAGTGGAAGGAAAATACGCCGCCTTCGGTATGCCCGGTGGAGGAGTATCCATTGAAAGAGCTGATACTCGCGAAAGTGCGGCTCGAACCGAAATGAAAGCTGAAACAGGCTTATCGGTTCTGGACATGAAATATCTGTTTACGGAAGGTAAGACTATCCTCCGAAACAGCCGTACCCAAAAAGTATTAAAACAATTTTTTCATAAGGTTGGCGAGAAACCCTCAATAAGGGTTGATACCAAAAAACATGAGGTGATTGAAAACCCTGTCCACATATTCTTAGCCCAGATTGAGTGGGAAAACAGTCCCCTCCGACAAGTAATGCTGGAAATGCGGGACAAGTTTTTAAAAGAAAAAGAATGGCTAACGAAATCATACATAAAAGAACGCGGGGTATCCATTTTCTTTGACGAGCTGACCCAAAAACAAGTAGTCTCGCTTGATATAGAAGAAATTGATGAGATAGACGGAATTGCAGTTGTCCCGCTTGAGCGTATCCAACAGCTCCAGGATGAATTAAGGCCCCTGCCAAGAGAAAAAAGGGTAATATACCTCAGTCATACTATTTGGATAAACCGGGCCATCACCCAGATAGAAATGCAGGGCATTTAAAACAAAGCGCCATATTCGGCGCTTTTAATATCGACAAAATATTTGACAAAGTCAGTGTTTTGTAATATAATTGCCCAATTCAGTATCAGTTCGTTAACCGTACAGACAGAATAAGGAGGCCGTAATGGCCGATAAGGGTGCCGCCCCCCAAAAGAAGGGCGGAAAAAAGCAGGATGAATCCAAAAAAGGCAAGCCGCGGTCGGCTGGCCGACAGACCGCGAAGTACGACAAATTTTCGCCGATTCGCTGGGCGGAAAAGATCCTACGCCGGGTGCTCAAACACAACGGCGAAGCCGAGGCGCGGAAGTGGGCCACGGCTCATGGTCCAACACCAGAGAGGCTTCTGGAGAAGCTTCTTCGCGAACGCCGGGAACGGCGCACTGAGAAGGAAGCTCGAAAGGGCGACAAGGCCTTCAAGCCCGAGGTTCAAAAAGGACCCTGCGGCAAGAAGCCAATCCGCCAGCGCCGACCGGCCGAGATCACTCTCGTCATCACCAGCGGAATGGGACCGCTGACGATGCCGATGGCCCTTGCGTTGGTGTCCAACATCGGCCGGGAGTTCAGAGAACTCCCGACATGGTTGGACGCCAGCTCACCAGACTGGCGGAAACGCAAGCCGGTGATGGCCAAGAAGAAGCGCCGTCGCCAAGTCGCGAAGAAGGCGGCGTCGGCCAAGCCGAGACGCCCCGTCTCGGCCAAGAAGGCCCTTGCCGACTTCTTCACGAAGAAGAAGTCGGTAGCGGCGCGTCCGAGGCCGATGGCTTAAAAACCGTCGGCCGGGGACGGAGTGCGCAGCGCACTCCGTCCCCTTTTTATTACATTTACTAGTTTGAATTTTATGTTAGAATATAGGTCAGACAATTAACCCGATGAAGATATTTATAAAATACATTGTAATCGTATTTCTAATTCTCCTGACCGCTGCCGGTCTAGTTTTGGTTTTTCAATCCCCCTTTGAAGATACCGGCCGGATTGGTCTTTCCGAGCTGGTAAACAAAATAAATGCCGGTGAGGTAAAAGAAATAACCGTAAAAGGAGATGAGTTGAACATCATCCTTTCCGGGGAAGAAAAGTTTTTATCTCAAAAAGAATCCGGTGTTTCCGCCTTTGAGAGCCTCCTGAATCTGGGAGCGGATTCCAAAAAACTTTCTAATGTAAGTATAAAAATAGAAAACGCCGAAACAGGAGCAACTGCCGTTTTGATGACGCTGATCCCAATCGTTCTTCCAATAATTTTTATACTTTTTATATTTTGGCTGATGATGGGTCAGGCCCAGAAAGGTTCAATGCAGGCGTTTTCATTCGGAAAATCCAAGGCTCGTTTGGCTAACCTTGATGCTACAAAAAAGAAAATAACCTTCAAAGATGTGGCCGGACTAATTGAAGCCAAAGAAGAAATTTCTGAAGTGGTGGAATTTCTCCGCGACCCAAAGAAATTCTATAAACTGGGCGCAAGAATACCCAGAGGCATACTACTTATCGGTTCGCCTGGAACAGGCAAAACCTTGCTCGCAAAAGCTGTCGCCAACGAAGCCAGTGTTCCATTCTATTTCGTTTCCGGTTCTGAATTTGTAGAGATGTTCGTCGGAGTTGGCGCAAACCGAGTTAGAGATATGTTTGAACTGGCCAAGAAAACAGCGCCGGCCATCGTCTTCGTTGATGAAATTGATGCCGTCGGCAGGCACAGAGGGGCCGGACTGGGCGGAGGCCATGACGAAAGAGAGCAGACGCTTAACCAAATACTTGTTGAGATGGACGGCTTTGACACCAATGATGCGGTCATAGTAATGGCGGCAACCAACAGACCGGATATTTTGGATCCCGCCCTACTCCGACCAGGAAGATTTGACAGAAGAATAATCCTGGACGAACCGTCAATGAAAGACCGTGAAGAAGTCTTAAAGATACATTCGTTGAATAAACCGATAGCAAAAACGGTTAATTTCAAAGTAATTGCCGAAAGAACTCCCGGATTCTCCGGAGCCGATTTGGCCAACCTCATAAATGAATCCGCTATTCTTGCGGCAAGAAACGGCCAGAAAGAAATAAGCCAAGACAACTTGTTTCAGGCGATAGAAAAAGTAATCCTCGGACCGGAGAGAAGAAGCCATATTTTTTCTAAAAAAGAAAAAGAGATAACCGCCTATCACGAAGCGGGACATGCCCTTGTGGCAACTTCACTTCCTTATTGCGATCCGGTTCATAAGGTATCAATAGTCTCCCGAGGCAGAGCAGGCGGATACACCCTTAAACTCCCTACCGAAGATAAACATCTGCACTCAAAGGCGGAATTTGAGTCGGAATTGGCGGTTTTGCTTGGAGGATACGTCGCAGAAAAACTTATCTTCAAAGACACAACCACCGGCGCCTCAAATGATTTAAGGGTTGCCTCCAATCTTGCCCGTAAAATGATAACCGAATTTGGTATGTCCGATTCTCTTGGTCCCATAACTTTCGGAGAAAAAGAAGAATTGGTCTTTCTTGGCAAAGATATGGGTCACCAAAAAAATTATTCAGAGACCATCGCCTTCCAAATTGATACGGAAATTAAAAAATTAATTACCAAAGGATTAAATTCCGC
The DNA here is from genome assembly GCA_040899895.1 of Minisyncoccota bacterium. Taxonomy (GTDB): domain Bacteria; phylum Patescibacteriota; class Minisyncoccia; order 2-02-FULL-40-12; family GWA2-44-9; genus JACPAB01. The sequence goes on along the minus strand of JBBDZW010000011.1, from coordinate 2,250 downwards.
CAAAAAAGTTTTAACCCAAAAAATGAATGTCCTCCACAAAATAGCCAAGGAGCTTATCAGCAAAGAAACTCTGGAGCAAAAGGAATTTTACTCTCTGGTCAGGGGCTAATTTTTAAGGTAAAATATAGGTGATTTGAGCGCGTGTAGCTCAGTTGGTTAGAGCACGTCACTTATAATGACGGGGTCCCTGGTTCAAGTCCAGGCACGCGCACCAAGGGCGGTTAGCTCAGTTGGTAGAGCGCGTCATTTACACTGACGATGCCGGGGGTTCGAGTCCCTCACCGCCCACAAAATGCCCTACGTATCTCGGGGAGGAGATAAATTGGATTTTGCATTGAAAAAATTTGAGATCAGCGTGACTGGTCTTATTTGCGCTGATTTCGGTTCAAACACCGGCGGTTTCGTGGATTGCTTACTTCAAAATGGGGCCGATAAGGTTTACGCCGTGGAAACCGGTTATGGCGTTTTGGATTGGAAATTAAGAAACGATCAGCGAGTAGTGGTTATGGAGAGAACCAACGCAATGCACGTCTCCTTGCCCGAAAAAGCAGACATTATTACTATTGACGCAAGTTGGACTAAGCTGAAAAAAATAATACCAAATGCCTTGGAAAATTTAAAACCGTCCGGCCAAATTATTACCCTCCTTAAACCGCATTACGAAAAGGGCGGTTATGTAAAAGACGGTGAAACTGATGAAATAGTTGAAAATACAATCAAAGAAATTTCCCAGCTTGGCATAAACGTTGTTTCCAAAATTGAATCCCCTCTTTTGGGTTCAAAAGGTGGCAATAAAGAATTTTTATTATTAATTCAACAAAAATGAACGGTCCTATTTCCAAAGTCTACGAAGACGACAACATTCTCGTCGTCAACAAACCATACGGGCTCATCACTCACCCCAAGAACGCAACCGATACTCAACCAGCACTGACTGACTGGGTTGCTGCCAACTATCCGGAACTTAAAAACGTTGGGGAACCGTTCGATGCTTCCGGCAAGCCCATGCCCAGATATGGCATAGTTCATCGCCTTGATAAGGACACCTCGGGGTTAATAATCATCGCCAAGAATCAGACCTCTTTTGATTTCATGAAAAAGCAGTTCCAGGAGCACACTATCCAAAAGCATTATTACGCTCTTGTCCATGGCCGACCCAAAGAACCTGCGGGCACCATCGACGCGCCCCTGGGACGCATTGGAATGAAACGGACCACCCAGATAGAGGGCAAAAAAATGATAGACAGCAAAGAATCGGTTACGGAATATAAGACCGTGAAAAATTTTGAAAAATACACCCTTCTGGATGTGTCGCCAAAAACAGGCCGAACCCACCAGATAAGAGTCCACCTTAAATCGCTTGGCTGTCCCGTTGTCGGCGACCCCATATACGCCCCCAAGGGCTGGCAAAAGCCGAACGGGCTCAACCGCCTTTTTCTCCACGCCTACAAACTGGAATTTTCCTCTCCCTCCTTCGCCAAGGCTTCGGCGGGCAGGCCGGACGGCCTGCCTGGCCCCGGACAGCCGAGCCATGAGGGCCGGGCCTGGCCGGCAGGCAGGCAAGCGGCTAGTCATAGAAACCGACCCACCGGAAGAATTGCAAAAAGTCCTAAATATGTTAGAATAATTGCTTATGAATAGCTTATCATTATTTCAGTCAAAAAATTTCGGCCAGGACAAATTTGACGGCATGAAGCCGGGTTGGACTGTTAAGGTTTTTCAAAAGATAAAAGATGGTGAAAAAACTCGTGTCCAGGCTTTTGAAGGCATTGTTATTGCCCGAAAACACAACAAAGAGGCTGGAGCAACCATCACTGTCCGAAAAGTATCCGGTGGAATTGGGGTTGAAAAAATTTTCCCGATATACCTCCCGACCATAGACAAAGTTACGGTGGTCAAAAAGGCCAAGGTTAGAAAATCAAAACTCTACTACTTAAGAAACAGATCAGCCCGGGAAATAAGAAGAAAAACAAAAGTCATCAAAGAAACCCCCGAACTGAAAAAGTAAAATGCGGATGTGGTGGAACTGGTATACACGTGCGTTCGAGGGGCGCATGCCGTAAGGCTTGAGGGTTCGAGTCCCTCCATCCGCACCAGAAGTAACCATGGGCGGTTAGCTCAGTTGGCTAGAGCGACTCATTGACGTTGAGTAGGTCATAGGTTCAAGTCCTATACCGCCCACAGAAATGAACAAGGAAAAAATAAAAGAAATAGAAAGCCGAAAAACAGAGGAGCTCTGGGACGAGTTTA
>JBBDZW010000010.1:0-7479 GCA_040899895.1 Minisyncoccota bacterium | reverse complement strand
AGGAGGAGGAAACGTCCTCTTTGTGCTTGCTATAGGCACATTGCGACAATGAAATGGCCACGCCAACCACGTGTAGCATGTGGACAATAGGTCCGGGAATAGAACCGGGGACCGAATGGCGTGGCCGCTCTGCTACCTCACCGGGACTGGATGGTCCGGGATAGACTCACATCGCGCAAGCTAACGCGGAATCGCAAGCTGCGTGAGAGGGCTATCTTTCAAGCCCATGGGTATGGGCAACCATCTCGTATGGATTGTGGATCAATCTCCAGCCGCAATCCGTACGCGTCAGTCGTTGAAAAAGGAGACGCAACGATGCATCGATGGCTCTTTGGCCCGGGACCGGAGTTCCCGTAAGCCACACCGCGGGGGAGAGACAACCCCCACCCACGCCCACCAGGACAGCCAACTGGTGGGCCTTTTTATTTTTACCGAGCACATAACGACCTTCAAGGTCGTTATGTCAGCGAGTAATGTGCCAGACGAAGATTGAGTTGCCGATATCGGCAACTGGAGTGTAGGAATCCAGCCAGGCGTAGCTTGTTTCTGCCTTTTCCCTTGAGCCCATATAAAAACTTTTAGAAACCGCAATGTATCCGCCCCCAGGATTGTCCGCAAGGAATTCCCGGGCGTTTTTGTATCTGCCGGCGTTTATCCAAACATACTTATTTCCCAGATAGTAGCCGGCGTCGGCCCAGCCGAAATAGTCCAAGCTGATCTTTTGAATATTATTTTCATCCGTCCAGTCGGCCAGGCGTTTGGCATCCTGGCCCCAGTCAACATTTGAGTCAACAACATAAATATATCCGCCTTTTGGTCCACCAGCCGTTTGATTGAAATAAGTTAAGTAATAGGGGTATACTTTAAGATTTTCATACAAGTACCAGCCAAATAAAGTGTAAAGTGTAAAGTGTAAAATTAAAAATGACAATTTAAAATTAAAAATTTTAGATTTTGAATTGTAATTTTGCATTTTGATTTTTGCATTTTGAAGTATTTTCGAAAGTTGTCCCGATAAAAGAATGAACATAAATCCGTAAGTCGGCAAAAGATGCCTGACACCGATATTTAGATTTGCTCTAATGCTTAAATACCAATAAATTGCCAACCAAAGAAGCATCGCGAATTCTACGAAATGGTCCTTGAACCAATGACTTGTCTTATACCAGTTCGGTTTGTAACGAGTTCCCAGGAACAGTAGTACAATCACGACCAGTCCCCAGAACGCCAACGGTTCTTTTATGAAATAGACAATTGGAAAATATTTTTTCCAGGCGACTTTGTCTATTTCTCCCAGGAAGTAGGTGGTGTTTCCGCCGATAGCTCTTTGGTTGACCATCAGCAATCCGGTAGCATAATGACCCAGCGATCTGATATAGGGTTTATCGGATGCCCAGATAACCGGGTCGGCAAGAGTACGATTGCCGTAGCTTCCCAAGTAATTGATTGTGTCGTTTTTTTGTTTTTCCGGCGGATAGTTTAGGGTGTGAATGCCATAGACCGGCCAGACAACTAAAATAAATCCGATTGCGAAAATACCGGCTGTGCCCAGAGCCGTTTTGAAAATATTTTTAAACCAATTGTCGTGCATTAACAGCGCGGCAACAAGAGCCAAGACAACAAAATAAGGACCCATAATTATTGCCGAAAACTTTGTTAACTGGGCCACGCCAAAAGCCAGTCCGGCAAACCAGAGGTTTTTGGCGCTCTTATGTTCCAAGTATTGCAGAAAAAAATAAGTTCCCAACAATACGCCAAATAAAGCGCCCATATCGGTTGTAACGAAACGGCTGTGAGCGATTACGGTCGGCGAGAAAGCAAACAGAAAGACCGCGATCAATCCCGCGCGGCTGCTGTAGCGTTTTTTTGCCCAGAGATATATCAGAACCCCGGATAATATAAAGAACAAGAGCATCGGCAGTTTGGCGACCCTTGTTACAAGCAAAGCATTGTTGCCGGAGTTGAATATTAAGTTTCTACCGAATTCCCACTGGCCGTTTATATCGGTTTTCCAAAACCTTGTATTAAAAGCTGATTGGTTCAGTTCGAGAGTCAGTAGGGCCAAGCCGGCCAAGTCTTTTACCAACGGCGGGTGCTCGGGATTGAGCCGGAAGTCATTTTTAACGACATAAGAATATCCTGCGCCGATGTGCGGGATTTCATCGACTATCGGAGAGTCATTCCAGACACTTGTGTATGCCAAAATAGACGTGGCAACCAAAATTAAGGCGGTTATATATTTTGGGCTCATTTTTCCAGAGGAAAGACCAGACCACCCTTGTCGTAGTCCCCTTTGTTAAATTGTTGCTTGGTAAGATAAAAAATATTTCTCTGTTTTTGCTTGTCGGCGGTATAGGTGTCGGTCAGGAACATTACAGTTTGAGCCGGCATCGGAATACCGTTGACCAAAACTCCGGACGCGTTCACCAGCACGTATTTTTTTATGTTGGCGGGCGACTGGTTAACGGCGTCGGCAACATCTGCGTAGTTTTGGTTGAAAGCCGAAGCCGTATCGGGAGATGGTCCCCAGACCCTGAAATATCTCCAATATTCAACAAAACCAATAGAAGAAAGGAATATGACCAGCACGAGAGCCATCGCCACGTGCCTCTCGTGCTGGGAGTGGGGATCGTTGGCTTTGTACCAATCGGAAAGTTTGTCGAACATCCACCAGATGCCGCGAGCGGCGAATATCATTACCACCGGTATCGCGCCGATAGCTCTTAAGGCGTGAGGAGCCTCGTATGATATGAATCCCGGAATTAGCATGATGAAGAACCATGACAAAAGGAATGTGTGAAGGGTGGAGAAATGTCCATGTTTCCGTTTGAGCCAGTGGCCGAGTTCTTTGAAAAATCCTATCACAAAGAAAATACCGACCGTCCAGTGAAGGAGAGGTGCTCCGCCTATGTTGTGTCGCCAGTTCCAGTCGCCCATAAAGTTGAACATCGCCAGAGTTTTCAAGGTGCTGTTCGCCGCGTCGCGGATAATATTGCCGCCACTAAGCACCGAAAGGCTGGCCGCGCGGCCGACCAGGTCTTCAGCGTTGAACCAGAAATACAGGCCTATCGGCAGAGCCACGATAACCATGGCCAGAAATGTCAGAGCGAAGCCCTGCAGAAGCCGGTTGCGCGCGTGCTCGTAGTCGTGGTGCGAGAAATCTTGTTTCAAATACCACCAGTAATTCAAGAAAAGCAGAACGGCGATAAGCGGTGCGACACGGTAGGAAATATAAGTGTGGAAACCGATACCGGCAAAAATACCCGCCATCAGGAAATCAAATTTGTGGGAATGTTTGAGGCCACGCCAGAGGAAATAGAAACCCCAGACCAGAACGAAGGGCAGCATTATAGCTCTGAAACCGATGCGCGAGAAATTAACGTGCCAGAACGAGACCGCCAGCAGGAAGCTTGCCAGCGACGCCATTCGCCAATCGTAGAGTTGGCGAGTCAGGAAATATAAACCGGCGACGGTGAGTATGCCGAATATCGCAGATACCAGACGAAGAGCCCAAGGCTCGTTGCCAAAAGCTTTGACCGACATCGCTTGAATATTAATGAATAATCCTTCCCGGCCGTTGTTTTCCGGATAGAATATTTTGTACTCTCCAGTATCAATAGCTTGAAGGGCGTTGTTGCCATTCATCGCCTCGTCGGGATAAAGTCCGGGCGGGAATTTGTCGAGTTGGTAAAGACGAAAAAAAGAGGCAACGCCGACAATTAATAAAAAGACCGCAAGTTCTTGTTTTTTATTTCGCTGCACCCGATCATTCTATCAGTTAAAACAGACCATGTCGTGTGGATTACGTTTAACCCGCTTAAAAAGCCGATTTGTTGACACATTATCATTCCCTCCTCGGAGGCGGTTTTTTTATTTTACAATATATTATTTAGTGTCCGTACGGACACTAAATAATATATTGATTTTCATTTATAGGCTTGTTGATACATTTTTAAGAAATTTTTGTTATTATTCAGATATGGAAAATTCTTCCATTGAACAAGAAATAGCCCAGCTTGAACAGCAACTTGCCGACAAGCGCTCTGCTTTGGGGATTGAATCATCGGAAAAATCCGAATCTTTTCCGCAGGACAGAGAAATTTTGCGTCAAGTGGTCGGAGAAAAAATCAAAGAACACGCGCCGGAATATCAACCGGCCCCGGCTCAACAAAACGACGACGACCAATCATCTTATAACGACCCTCAAATAGTTGCTCAAGTACAAGAGTTAGTAGATTTAGCTTTTAGCAAAAGCATGGACGATGCCATCAAGTCAGTTGTCCAATCCGGTAATCCGGCGCTTATTGATGCCTTCCACGACGTGCTGGTTGATAAACTTTACGACACTCTTGTGGAGAGGAAAAAATTGGAAGAGGTGAAATAAATTGTCTGTATTTTTTCTAATAATTTACGCGGTTGTTTTGGCGATAATGATTATCACCGTTTTTGTTTTGTTGGGAGCAATGAGAACTCGCGGAAGCATTGCCCGGTCGTTGGGAATGTCTCTATTTTTGATAACCGTCCCCAGAGAAATCCCTTCGGCAAACTCCGGACAACAAAGAACCGAAAAAGAAATGATATCGGTGATGGAGCAGTTATACTCATCTTTTGTAAATCTTCACGCCAAGGGCTGGAATAAATTTATGTATGGCGAGCCATATATTGTTCTTGAGATGGCGGTTCATCATATTGGGGAGGAGATAAATTTTTATATGGCCGTTCCGCGCTCTTACGAGCAGATATTTGAAAAACAAGTGCACGGTGTTTTTCAGACAGCGCAGATAGATAAAGTTAAAGATTATAATATTTTTAATCCGCAAGGTTTTTCTCTTGGCGCCTATTTTACCCTTAAAGACAATTCTATTTTGCCTTTCAAAACATATCAGAATTTGCAGTCCGACCCATTAAGCGGTTTGGCGACAGGATTGTCAAAACTCACCAAAGAAGGCGAAGGAGCGGCTATTCAGATAATTATTCGGCCGTCGCATCAGGATGCTACCAGAAAGCTGGCTCAAAAAGTTGCCAAGGAAATGCAGGGGGGCTTAACTTTTGCCAAAGCCTATCTTGCGGCTAAGGCTAAGAAAAAAAATGAACCTAAAAAAGAAAATGAACCGCCTCGTTCCATCACGCCGTTTGAAGAAGAAATAGTAAAAGCCATTCAAACAAAAGCCTCAAAACCCTTATTTGACACAAACATCAGACTTATTGTTTCCGCCGAAAGCGAACCCAGGGCCGAACAAATTTTAAATGATATGGCCGGGGCTTTTGTTCAATTTTCCTCAAACGAAATGAACAGCTTAAAAATCAATAAAATGAAAGGAAGTTCCTTGGGAAAATTTAATTTTAATTATTCTTTCCGTATTTTTGACAATGGTCAGACCGCTTTGCTTTCAAGCGAAGAGGTTACGAGTTTATTTCATTTTCCGCTTGGCACAACCTTGGCTCCTCGGATTAAGTTCCTTAAATCAAAACCTTCTGAACCGCCGTCAAGTTTGCCCCAGCAGGGTCTTGTTTTGGGAAAGAATATATTCAGGGGAATGGAAACTTCAATCAGACTCACTGATGAAGACCGTCGCCGACACCTTTATATTATCGGTCAGACCGGCACGGGTAAATCAACCTTGATGAAAGCTCTTTTGCGCCAGGACATAGAAAACGGCAAGGGCGTTTGCTTGATTGATCCCCATGGCGAATTTGCTGAGTTTGTATTGTCGGTCATTCCGCCGGATCGCGCCGATGATGTCATTTACTTTGACCCGGGCTCCATTGAAAGGCCGATGGGTTTGAATATGCTTGAGATGGATCCCAGCCATCCGGAACAGAAAACGATGATAATTGACGAGCTTTTCGGGATTTTTGACAAACTGTATGACCTTAAAACTACCGGTGGGCCGATGTTTGAAAAATATTTCAAAAACTCCCTTTATTTGCTTTTGGACGACTACGAATACGAAGTGCCGGTGTTGGCCGATGTCGCTCGCGTTCTTAATGATGATAAATATCGCACCGACAAATTAAGTCGGGAAACCAACCCTCTCGTTAAAGAATTCTGGGAATTGGAAGCCCAGAAAGGCACGGGCGAACAGAGTCTGTCTAATTTTTCACCCTATATAACATCCAAGCTTAACAATTTTATTTTCAACGAATTTTTGAGGCCGATTATCAACCAAAAGAAAAGCGCTTTCAATTTCCGCGAAGTCATGGACAATCAAAAAATACTGATCGTTAATTTGTCCAAAGGCAAAATAGGGGATTTGAACGCCAATTTTATCGGTTTGATTGTTGTCGGAAAACTTTTACGAGCTGCATTGTCGCGCATAGATATTTTGGATGAAAAAAATCGCAAAGATTTCTATCTCTACATGGACGAGTTTCAAAATTTCACAACCGACAGCATCGCCGTGATACTTTCCGAGGCTCGTAAATACAAGCTTGATTTGGTGATAGCTCACCAATTTATAAAACAGCTTAAAGAAAATATCCGAGATGCCGTTTTTGGAAATGTCGGGTCAATCGTGGCTTTTCGCATCGGTCCTGATGATGCCGAATTTATGAAAAATAAATTTGAACCGGTTTTCAGCCCCCAAGATTTGGTAAACATAGACAATTTAAACGCTTATGTTAGCTTACTTATCAACGGTCAGACAACCCGCCCGTTCAATATTAAACTGGAAACGGAAAGAGTGTTTGGCGCCGGTTCAAACGAGAATGCGAACGCGTTAAAGCAGATGTCAATATTAAAATACGGCCGGCCAAGAGAAGAGGTGGAGGCCGAAATAAAACACAGATAGTCTTAAATTTTTTATTGTATGAAATTTTCTAAAAAAGATTTACTTTTTTCAGTTATCACCGGTCTTATCACCGGTTTTGCGGCTTGGAAGATATTTGTTTTTCTTGGACAGCCGGAAGTTTATGGCGTTTCGGTAATATGGCTTCAGATTTTGGTGCCGGTGTTTTGGGTGATGGGCGTTAATCTTGGTTATTTTCTTGGCAGATGGTTTGGTTTTTTCAACCAATTCGGCAAATTTGCGGCCATCGGATTTACAAACGCCGCTGTTGATTTCGGCATATTGAATTTATTCATAGCAAAGACAGGAGAGACCGCGGGGACAATGTACGCGGTCTTTAAGGGTACGTCATTTATTGTCGCAACCTTTCACAGCTATGTTTGGAACAAGTATTGGGCTTTTGACGCCGGTCAGTCGCATGGCCGAAGGGAAGAATTCCTTAAATTTTTCAGTATTGCTTTGTTGGCTCTCCTGATTAATGTTGGAATAGCATCATTCGTGGTGAATTTTGTTCCCCCGGTCACTGGCCTGGATAATAGGGTCTGGGCAAATATCGGCGCGGTAGTTGCTTCCGCCGCAGCTTTATTGTTCAGTTTTGTCGGATTCAGAATGGTGGTATTTAAGAAGTAATATGAGTCCCGAACGAAGTAGCCCTAACGGGTTCGGGAGTCGTAGCAACAATTAACCAGTA
>JBBDZW010000009.1:4964-7525 GCA_040899895.1 Minisyncoccota bacterium | reverse complement strand
ATATCTAAATTTTGCACTGACTTGGCATGAGTTTGAATGAATTTCTTTCTTGGCAAAACATCGGAACCCATCAGAATGTCAAAAATATTATCGGCGGCTTCAGCGTCTTTAACATTGACCTGCAAAAAGACGCGATTGGCTGGATCAAGAGTTGTTTCCCAAAGCTGGTCGGGATTCATCTCTCCGAGACCCTTATAGCGCTGGATGGAAACACCGGCTATTTTCTCTTCTTCAACCGGCGCTTCGCCATTGCCTTCTACCGCAGTTATTTCCCATTCTCCATTCTTCTGGACTTTTTTCTTTTCGGTTTGGGCTTTGCCTAAATCGGCGAGTATCTTATCCTTTTCGGCGTCATTGTAGGCATAGTTTATCTTGCTTCCTTTTTGTATCCTATACAAAGGCGGCTGGGCGATATAAAGGTGGCCCGCTTCGATTATCTTTGGGAAGTACCTGTAAAACAAAGTTAAAAGGAGTGTCCGAATATGAGACCCGTCGGTGTTTTTAAGAAGCAACCCTCCTGCACCGGCAACAAAGTTTTCATCAACGGCGACTGAAATATCGTAGACAAAATGATCATCAGTTTTTATCACTTTTTTCGAAACAATTGGCAGTAAAACCGCGCCGCCAACATTTTCTTTTTTGTAAGAAGATCTCGTTAAATCGGCTGTCTTTAGATAATTTGTAAGTTTCAATGCATTCTTGTGGTTTTGCCAGACAAGCTCAAGATGCTTGAGTTGATCGGCGCCGTTTACAGAAACAATATATCCAAGCCGATTGCTTGAGATTAAAACTCCGTCTTTTCTGAAATGGTCTTTGCAAAGACGGGAAGTAATGCTCGGAAACACGCCTAATTGCCTAAAAAGAATAACTATATCCTCTTTTAGTTCTTCTGAAGCGGTGGTAAAGGAAAGTCTGACAGTGTTAGATCGACCGTAATTTTTTACAACAATGCTTCCATCGCTCTCAAGATAACCCCTTAGAAATGCTTTTTGGACATTTTCGACAGAGCTTAAAACTTCAGCCGGAACGAACTTCTCATACGACTTCTTGCCAGCCAAACCAACAGCCGACAGCAAAACTAGAAACTCCGGCGAATGAAAGACAAGCTGGCTTGAACCATCTTTTTTATCATCCAGGAACGATTCGGCGCCAAGAGATAGGTTTATGGCTTTTTGCAAACCGTTCAAATAGACCTTTTTATCGTTTCCGAGAGAGATAATAAATCTGTTTGGATTTTTCTTTTGAAATGAGTAACAGCCATCGCCCAAGTACCAACCCAAAACGTAGGCCAAATCCTCATCTAACTTTAATGCCGACTTGAACTTATTTGTGTGATTGTTGATGAAGTAATCTACGTTCTCTTTGCTTCCAGCCGGCCATAAGTTAAGCGGCACAAAGGCATAGGCGTTGTGCGCAACCGCTTCGGGATTAATCTTCAAAAACTCCAAATACCTCTTAAATAAGCCGTATTTGGGCATCACATTGTCAATTTTTTGCTCCCATTGTTGGATGATTTTGTCATAAGTTCCAATTTGAGAAGCCGCATTCAATCGAGATACGCCGAGTTGCTCCCTTTTTAACTGGATACCTTGCCATTCGTCTCTGGTCATGTCAACCCAGGCTTCATCTGGAATATTTACGGTAGTTTTTATTGGAACTTTTACCTGAATTTTATTGGCAACAGGAAGTCCGCGCGCGTATTCGGCGAGATTAAAGGTTATTTGCCTATCAAGCCGCGGCATAGCAACCGGACATATAACCTTGTCGCCTTTTTTCAAATCCGACGTTTTGGCTGTTATAAAATCACCTTTTCTATAAACAAAAATGCTGTGATGAGCAGTGGTTTTTATTTTGTATCCGTAGCGGGTTTTAATTTCATAGAGTTTTGTTCTTAACGGATGGCGGATCGTTTTATTGATATCTCGCAAGGCAAAACTCTTTTCTCTTAAATCACAAGACATTACCATAAATTTTCCAGTATCATCGCATCCTCTTTCCACAAAATCACCCATCTTAACTTTGCGCAAAAGATTCTTTTGCTTGTCGAAAACTAGCATCGGCGTATCGCCGGTAACACTATCCGCGTCGGTCATTATAACTATCTTGTGATAACGAAGCTTGTTCAAATCAAACTCTTCGGCTATCGCTGTTCCCATGGCTATAATCAGAGCTCGAATTTCATTGTGAGCAAGTATTTTATCAACGCGCGCTTTTTCAACATTAAGAATTTTGCCCTTGAGCGGCAAAATTGCCTGAGTTCGTCTGTCTCTTCCGCTTTTGCATGAACCCCCCGCGGAATCGCCTTCCACCAAGAAAAGTTCGCATTCTGAAGCATCGCGGCTTGAACAATCGGCCAGTTTTCCCGGCAAAGTCATACCCTCCAAAGCGCCTTTGCGCAAGACCGTCTCGCGGGCCGCTTTTGCCGCCATTCTTGCTTTTGAGGCCAACAAAACCTTCTCCATTACAGAACGGGCATCATTCGGATTTTTGTCCAACCAGTCGGCAAATTCCGTGTTAATAACGGACTCAACGGCAGTTCTGGCCTCTGTATTCCCGAGTTT
>JBBDZW010000009.1:0-4864 GCA_040899895.1 Minisyncoccota bacterium | reverse complement strand
ACAAAAACATTGCTAAGCTCTTTGGCTGCATAAAAGATGTTGGGGTGTTTTTCTTCGTCATTTCTGTTCAAATACCGGACATAGGAAATAATCCCGCCCTCAAAATAAAAAGTATAGGAAGCCGTCTCGGTTATTTCTTTGTTTTGGCTCTTGCTGAAATACTTTATCGGAGTTCTTTCATCCTGAATCGTAATTTTGATGCCCTTTGTCAAATAGGCCTGTTGGCGAAGGTGATTCAGTATTGTGTGGAGATCAAAATTTATTTCTTTAAATATATCTGGGTCTGGCTGAAAGGTAATAATTGTTCCGGTTTTATTCGTTTTGCCGATTTTCTTGACAGGACCCAACGGTTTGCCGATTTTGTATTCCTGTACAAAAACATCGGGCTTGCGGTTGATCTCGGCTCTCATCCAAGTGGAAAGAGCGTTCACCACAGAAAGGCCGACACCGTGCAAACCGCCGGAAACCTTGTAGGCCTCTCCGCCGAATTTGCCTCCGGCATGAAGCGTGGTGGCCGCGAGCTCCAAAGCGGACTTTTTGAGCTTAGGGTGAATGTCGGTCGGAATACCTCGCCCGTCGTCAGTGACACGAACTTTATTGTCGGGTAGCAAAGCAACTTCAATGTTCTTGGCATGGCCAGCCATCGCTTCATCAAGGCCATTATCAAAAACCTCCCAGATCAAATGATGGAGTCCGTCCGGGCCAGTGGAACCGATATACATTCCCGGTCTTTTTCTGACCGGCTCCAAACCTTCCAAAACTTGGATATCTTTGGCGGTGTATGACCCGCCTTCAGAACGGGCAGGTTGTTTTTTTGTTTCTTTTTCGGCCATATTACAAACGAGTATCCCGCACAAAGCGGGACCATTTCTCACTCTTTAATTATAGCATTTTAAGATGGTCAAATCAAGGCAAAAATCACCTCAAATCCGCCCCGAACTGTTCGGCTGTCTGTTTATAGATTTTGGCCTGAATGGGGTCTATTTCTTCGGTCGTAAGAGTTCTTTCGTTGCTTCTGTAAACTATCCTGTAAGTATAGCTTATCTTGTCCGGGCCGAACTTTTCTGAATTTTCATATTTATCCAATAACTCCACCTGCTCCACCAAATCTCCGCCCAAGTCGCGTATCAGGTCAAAATAGTTATTTGGTATGAAATCTTTGTTCACTACAAAAGAAATGTCCCTGGTAATGGGTGGGAACTTGCTGACCTCAACATATTTATTTCCCAACTTTAACTGCTTTTTAACCCGCGGGTCTTCCGACCATAGCAATCTGATATCAGGCAGATCCATACTTATTATCGCCAATCTCTCCAGTCCAAATCCAAATGCCCAGCCGTTCCATTTGGAAGAATCAACCCCATGATTATCCAAAACTTTTCCTTTTACAACGCCCGAACCAAGAACCTCAACCCATCGGCCGTCAACTTCAATCTCCATCTCCAGCGACGGGTCCGTATACGGAAAAGCGTCGGGATTAAAACGATACTTCACACTCTCTCCGAAAACCGCCTTAGCAATGTCGGATAAAACTTTTTGAAGTTCAGGAATACCGATAATTTCTTTGTCTTTAGGCGCAAGATACCAGCCATCCATTTGATGAAAAACATTCATATGATGACGGTCAATTTCGTCCTTACGGTAAACCTTGCCATATGAGAATGAACCGACCGGCTGATTAGCGGTCATGCGTTTTTTGATATCATCCTGTTTCAAATAATAATTCCACATCACGGTGGTGTGGGTTCGCAGGATATTTTTTTCGTCAACATAATATGTGTCTGATTTTGAACGGGCCGGATGGTCCTTAGGAAAATCAAAGAAGTCAAAACTCATATCCGCCGATACAATTTCCGGCACTTCTATGACATCAAATTTTTTGTAATCGGGAATAGCCAAAATCCTATCAACGAGCTCCCTTATCGGATTGTCGAGCGTCCGCGACAAGTCAGGCATAGTTAAATAACGCTTCATGCGCTCACTCTCCGCATCATGACGATTATCCAACTGCTTCATGAGACTTGCCTCTTCTTCTGATTTTATTTTTATGTCCATCATAAAATTGGTTAATTGTTTGCCCCCTTAAAAGTCTTAGTCAAAAACCACTCCAACGCCACCACAACTCCAAATATTATTAAAAAATTAATTATATTCAAGACACCAAGTTTTTTGAATATAATTCCGGCCAGTATCAATATCGCCAACCACAATCCTCTTCTGAAAGATTTAACGAAATCATTTCTGAAACCCAGAAAAATTAGGGTTCCAATTCCCCAACTGAAAACAAAAAGGGAGCAAAAAAATAAGAATTTTATAAACCGATCGGCCTGAAAAGGGTCCTGCGTTATTGAAATGATGGTCAAACCAACTGACGAAAGAATAACTACTATCAAAACTGTTAAAACATACCATTTCATCCTGTTAGAAGTTGTGCAAAGCACGAATTGCCATCGTGCGGTGCCATGCTCTATTAATTATTATCTTATCGAAACTCATATTCTTCGAACCCAGTCAGGCGACTTCTAGCGGGATTCATGCGGTGATGACGTCCTGAAATTAGAACTAAAAGAGTGACTTAATTTCTGGACTCTTGATAAGAGTATACAAAAATTGAGGAAAAAATATAAGGAGCGCGAATATTGACAATCATTGTAATTAAGATGTATCGTTTATTCTACACACGGCAATACCGTCGTTGTGTTTTGTGGGAATTCTTCAATGGGCGACAAAGGCGGGAATTACCCCGGTGGCAGTGGTGGTGGAGGTGGCGCAGGTAGCGGCGGACCCAGCACCGGCGGTGGCAATGGCGGCGGAAAGAAGTGACCGCAAGGGGACGAAACCTAGGTTTCGTCCCCTTTTAATTATTTGTTATTACTTCAAAATATAAACTGACCTGATCAAAGGCATAGTTTTCAATGACATTACTTATTTTAAAATAATATAAATAACCATAAGCGAGAAACCTGAGCCCCAAAAGCTAACCCAAAAAATCTGGTAAGGTTTTTGCCAATTCTCTCGGACAATAGGGCCATCTGGTGTTTTCTTCCAATAAAAATGAGGGTAATAATAAGATAGAAAAAAACTACTTTTGGTAAATTTTCCAACCCAACCAAGCATTTCAATAACATGAAGAGAAAAATCCCAAAATATCATGATTGCAAGAGTGTATAAGATAAAATCAATAGACATATATAAGCGCGTTTATTTTGGGGCGGGGACGACGGGACTCGAACCCGCAACCTTCGCCGTGCATGTAATCCAATATTTTCATAATGGCATGGACTATATCTTCACCTTATCAAATAAGACTTAGGTGCTCCGGTATCTAGTCTCTACGGTGCTCTTCTTTAACAAAAGAAGTTCCCACGGTGTTCGCATATCTTAATTAAGACTTAGCCTTCACCGTTATCCCGGAATTTTTCATCTTGAAGTTTCCCCCAAGAGCTGCAATTTCTACAGGGCGACGATCTAACCAATTGATCTACGTCCCCAAATTTAAAATTTAACTCTAAAACTCTACCACGAATTTTCAAAAATTCAAAGCTTGTGCTATGCTCCCGCCAGTTGCTTAAAATAATGGGGTTGCCAATGAAAGCCTGTCTTTTTGACTGGAACGGCACGCTTTTGGATGATATGCTCATCTGGCATAAAACAATGAAAACTATTTTTAAATGCTTTGGAAAAGAACCGCCCACCATTGCCTGTTTCTTTGAAGAATTGGAAAGATACCATGGAGATTATCTGGTGATATATCAATCCCGCGGTGTTACATTAAACAAAGAACAGCTCAATGAACTTTATGGGAAAACGTACAGAAGCATGGATTATTTGGCCAGACTTTCTCCGAATGCCAGACAGACTCTCCAACAACTCAAGGCAAGAAAAATATTTCTGGGGCTCATAACTTCACAGCCGGAAATCCTAACCGCGCCTCTCTTGCATAGATTCGGCCTGGTGGAGATTTTCCATTATCTCAAATTTGACTGCGTGAATAAATCTTCAGCTATTCTTGACGTTCTTGCTCAAGAAAATATCGCCCCGAAAGAGTGTTGCTATGTTGGCGATTCACCATCGGACATCAGACACGCCAACAAGGCAGGAGTCGTTTCGGTGGCATTTATCAACGGCCACTTGGCTCCGGAAATACTTATAGCAACCAATCCTAATTTCGTCATCAGAAATTTTAGTGAATTGCTAAAATTAACTCAAAACTAAAAGCCCCGATTGTGGGCTTTTTAATTTCCTTTAAGATTATCAATCACTGTCCAATTCGGAATGCCAATATATTTTTTCTATTTTTCTGGTACCGTTGTACGTAATGTGATGTTTCCAAGGGAAACCGGTACCTCGTGAACTATTGCTTATCGCCTCTTCGTCACTCACAAAAAATCCTATGTGGTTGTGGGGTTCTCCGTCTCGTCCGTCCTTCTTTTCCCAAATCAAAACAGCGCCGGGTTTTAGTTCTTTTATTTCATACCATCCGCCCTCTTTCATGTCTTTTTCGGTTGAAGCAACGGTGAGATGAATAAATTTAAGCCAGTGTTTCTTCCCTAAAAATTCTAAAAGAGAATTAAATGAGTAAATAACTTGGGAAACCATAACCGCGCAGGAGTTCCTGCCATCTTCCAGCGAATCTATTATTTCACCGCCCTTCTCTACATAAAAATTCCGAAACAAATGATTCTCTCCTTTGGCCACATTTTCTATTTGAGTTAAATAATTTTTCTTAAATAGTAACTTCATAAAATTTTAGAGTACCAATTTTTTTAGATATTTTCAACCAAAAACCGCCAAGAGGGCGGTTTTTGGTTGGGCCTATCGCGGCGCTACTTCTCTCCATTTTGGTATCGGTTTCTGAATAATC
>JBBDZW010000008.1:1243-8122 GCA_040899895.1 Minisyncoccota bacterium | reverse complement strand
AGCAGGGAACCGGCAAGTGACGGCAAGAATCGCAGGGCCATGTATTTGGAATCGGGAAACTCATCTCCTATTTTGGCGAAGTTTCCGCCAGGGGCGGATCCGCCTTCGGCGGAGAATCCAAAAAGTTTACCGAATCCGGCTATCATTAGTTTTCCCAGAGGCGGATGGATGTCAAAATAATATTCATGGGTGTAATAACCTGAAACGAATTTGCCGAAATGGACCTCGTCGAACACGGTCTGGTTCGGGTGGCCAAAAAACAGGAAGTGGACCAAAAATCCCAAACCGAGGAGTGTGAACAGCTGTTTTTTGTGGCTCATTTTGCTTTATGATATAATAAGTATTGAAATTTATCTATCGAAATATGCTTGATCTTATCATTATCGGCGGTTCGGCGGCCGCCACATCGGCGGGTATTTATGCGGCAAGACGTGGGCTTAGTTTTAAGATAATTACCAAAGAGTTTGGGGGAGAAGTCGCCACTTCTGGTGAAGTGGACAACTATCCCGGAATTCCCGACACCAACGGTATTGACCTGGCGGCCAAGTTCAAACAGCATCTGGCCGACTACAAAGTTGAACCGGAAGAAGGTGTTTCGGTGGAAAATATAGTTCGTCAGCCGGATGGCATATTTCTGGTCTCCGGGAACAAAGACGGAACCAAAGCGGAATACACGGCCAAAGCGGTCATAGTCGCTACGGGGGTCCATCCGAGGGAGTTGAATGTTCCGGGAGAGAAGGAGTTCAGGAACAAAGGTGTCAGCTACTGCACTGTCTGCGACGGGCCGGTGTTTGCCGGTAAGACAGTGGCTATTGTTGGGGGAGGGAATTCTGCTTTGGAAGCTGGCCTTATGATGACCGATATCTCCTCTAAAGTTTACATGATAAATAAAAATCCAGAATTTAAAGGCGACACGATTTTGCTGGATAATCTGAAGACCAAACAGAATGTGGAGTTTGTTTATAACGCTCAAACCAGCCAAGTAATTGGCAGCCAATTTGTGACCGGGTTTAAATATAAAGAAGGTGAAAATGAAAAAGAAATAAAAGTTGATGGCATTTTTATCCACATTGGGATGTTGCCGAATTCTGGTATTGTCTCGGAAGATGTGCGCAAGAATGATTACGGAGAGATTATTGTTGATAAGAACTGCCAGACCAATGTCCCTGGTTTGTATGCTGCCGGTGATGTAACGGATGTACCATTTAAACAAATAATATTGGCCGCCGCCCAAGGGACCTGCGCCCTTTTGAGCGCCGTGCAATATTTAAATAAAAAATAAAATGATTTATTTGGGCGCTGATCACAGAGGGTTCAAACTTAAAGAAAAAGTAAAAAAATGGCTTGAAGAATGGGGCTACGAGTTCCACGATGTCGGGGCTTTTGAATATGACCAGACCGACGACTTCCCGGTCTTTGCTTCAAAGGTCGCCGAGAGTATTATTGAACCCGATGATCGCGGAATAATTATTTGCGGTTCCGGTGTCGGGGTAGATGAAGTAGCCAATAAGTTTGACGGTATTCGTTCCGGATTGGCCATAAATAAAGAACAAATAGAGGCGGCAAGGAGCGATGATAATATAAATGTCCTTTCTCTTGCTTCCGATTTTATAGTTGAAGAAGATGCCCAGGAGATAGTCAAAACATTTCTTAAAACCGATTTTTCCGACGAGGAGCGTTTCAATCGTCGCCTCGGAGAAATTAGCGACATAGAAGAAACAAACTGATGTTAAAAGAGGAGATCGAAAATCTAATAGAAGGAGAAGTGTCCGCCAAAGAGGCGGATTTGAAATTTTTCAGCCACGACGCGAGTATTTTTGAGGTTAGGCCGCAAGTGGTTGTCCGTCCAAAGAATACCGAAGACCTGAAGAAGCTCGTCTCTTTTGTTAGTGAAAAAAAGTCGTCTCAACCCGATCTGTCTTTAACCGCCAGAGCAGCGGGTTCCGATATGACCGGCGGTCCGCTTAACGAATCAATAATTCTGGACTTCACCGCTCATTTTAATAAAATTTATGAAATAACTGACACACCTGACGGAGGTGGATACGCTATTCTTGAACCCGGAGTTTATTACCGCGATTTTGAAAAAGAGGCTGCCAGGAAAAATCTTCTTTTTCCGTCTTATCCCGCATCCAAAAGTTTATGCGCCCTGGGAGGCATGGTTGCCAACAATGCCGGCGGAGAGAAATCATTGAGTTACGGTAAAACCGAAAAATATGTCAGGGAGCTTAATGTTGTTTTGTCCGATGGCAACGAATATATCCTCGGCCCGCTGACCTCGGAACAGCTGGAGCAGAAAAAGTCCCAACAGAACTTCGAAGGAGAAATATATCGCCGGATACATGAACTTATATCTTCCAATACTGGTATTATCAAAGACGCCAAGCCGGACGTGTCTAAGAATTCGGCGGGATATTATCTTTGGAACGTGTGGGACGGCCAGAAATTCGACCTGACCCAGCTGTTCGTGGGTTCGCAGGGAACACTGGGCCTAATAACCAAGATAAAGATCGGTCTAATTCATCCAAAAAAACACTCCAAACTTCTTATAATGTTCCTTCGTGATCTGGCGCCTCTGGGTAATCTGGTAAATGAGGTGATGAAATTCAAGCCCGAGAGTTTTGAATCATATGATGACCAGACCTTGAAGCTGGCGATACGGTTTTTTCCCGATCTTCTAAAAAAGATGAAGGGTAACGCCATATTGCTGTTCTTCAGATTCATTCCGGAGGCGATGATGATCTTGACCGGTGGAATGCCCAAATTCGTTCTTATCGCGGAATTCACGGGCGATGACGAAAAGGAAGTCGACAGAAAGCTGGAAGAGGCGCAGTCGCAAGTAAGATCAAAATTCCATATCAAGACCCGCGTGGCTCGCACAGCCGCAGAAGCCGAGAAATATTGGACTATCCGACGGGAGAGTTTTAGCTTGCTCCGAAAGCATGTCGGCGACAAGCACACCGCCCCGTTCATAGATGATGTGGTCGTCCACATAGAGCAGCTGCCGAAGTTCCTGCCCAAACTGAATGAGCTGGTCGGGCAGTACAAGGGCCTGACATACACCATTGCCGGACATGCCGGCGACGCCAACTTTCACGTCATTCCTCTCATGGACTTCCGCAAGGAAGAGAACCGGAAAGCCATTCCCGAACTCTCGGAAAAGGTCTACGACCTCGTTGCGTCTTTGCGCGGCTCGATAACCGGCGAACACAACGATGGGCTGATAAGGACCCCGTACCTTAATAAAATGTTCAAGCCAGAAGTCATAGCATTATTTGAAAAGACCAAGAGTATTTTTGACCCATTGAACATATTCAATCCTGGTAAAAAGGTCGGGGGTAGCTTAAATTATTCATTAGATCACATTAGAAAAACATATGAATAAAGTTATGCCCTCGATAATAGCCAAATCATCGGAAGAATTTGAAATGTTCATAAAACTGATTGAGCCGCACGTGGACCGTGTTCATTTGGATATTATGGACGGCATTTTTGTCCCCAACAAAACCATTTCCGGATACGAAGAACTTCTAAAACTGAAAACCAATTTGAATTTTGACGTTCATCTGATGGTGAACAACCCCGAAGATCAGATGTATTTCTGGTATCAGACCAAAGCCGATAGGTTTTTGGTCCATGCCGAAAGCCAGACCGACTTGAGAGGACTTATAGATCAAATACACTCCAACAATAGAATGGTCGGGGTGGTCCTAAATCCCAAGACGCCGAACGAGGTAATATTCGAGCTGATAGATGACGTAGACCTTGTCCAATTCATGACCGTCGAACCCGGCCAATACGGAGCCGATTTCGTGGAGGAGGTTGTTTCCAAGATAGAGAGTTTCCATGTCCGGTATCCCTCTGTTCCGATAGGTGTGGATGGGGGAGTGAGCCCCGAAACAGCGCCCAAACTTTTAGCCGCCGGTGTATCGATTTTCGCAGTAGGCAGCTTTATTTTTTCCTCTTCCGATGTGGGTAAAGCCATTGAAGAATTGAATAAATTGATAGAAAATAAATAGATGGACTTCGATATTGTTTCAATCGGTTCGGCTACAAGAGATATATTTTTAAAGATAGATGATTTGAAAAGAATCAAGTCTTTAGATTTTTCAACCGGAGAGGGAGTGTGTTTTCCTCTTGGTTCAAAGATTGAGATTAAAAAAATAGCGCTTACTTCCGGTGGCGGAGGGACGAATGCCGCGGTCACCTTTTCCAGGCAAGGGCTTAAGACCGCCTGTATCGGGGTGGTTGGCAACGACCTGAACGGGCAAGAACTGCTGAACGAGCTTGTCGATGAGGGCATAGAAACCAAATACTTTCAAAAACACGGCGACGACCACACGGCATATTCGGTTATTTTGGTTGACCCGTCGGGAGAAAGGACCATTTTGTCGTATAAGGGCGAAGGGCAGCATTTTGACGCGGACCAGCTGAACTTGGAAGGTATTAAAACAAAATGGATGTTCCTGAACAGTTTGGGCGGCCATTATGACCTGCTGGAAAAAGCGGTAAGTTGGGCCGTGACCAACGGTGTTAAACTTGCCACCAATCCGGGAGGAAAAGAGCTTGACCATGGTTTGGAGAAGCTAAAACCGTTATTGAAGAATTTTTCGATATTTTGGGTAAACCAGGAAGAGGCAGCCAAGCTTACCGGTATCGACTATAAGAACGAGTCGGAAATTTTTAAAGCCATGGACGAACTGATTGGGGGCATATTCGTGATGACAAAAGGTCCGGAAGGTATGGCCGTGTCGGACGGGCAGAACGTATACCGGGCCAAAGTTCCCGATTCTCCGGTGGTAGAAAGAACCGGCGCGGGAGACGCTTCCTGCTCCGGCTTTATAGCCGAATATATAAGGTCTGGTAATATAGAAAAGGCCATTCAGTTCGCCACGGCCAACGCATCGTCGGTTGTAACCCAATACGGGGCCAAGGCCGGCATACTAAAGAACGGCGATTGGGGCCCATGGAAATTAGTTGATGTGGAGAAATCTCCACTCAACTAATTTCAAAATCACAAATGCCAAATAACAAATCACAAACAAATTCCAATGACCGAAATTCAAAAAATCAAAATGTTTAGAATTTGTAATTTAGAATTTAGACATTGTTTGTAATTTGGTGCTTGTGATTTGAGGTTTTATTTTTATGCTTGAACCCTACAAAAAAATCGCGGCAATATTGAGAACCAATCCGGAGACGCTTTTTGAGCTTGACCAGAGGATGGGCAAATTCTCCGGCCAGGACGGAGTGGTCGAAGCGATAGCAAACCAGAACGATATTATGGTTACCAAGATATTGAATGAGATAGGCCTGAACAGGAATGCTTCGGCGGAAACCGTTTATACCACGCTAATTCGGAATCTTATCCATACCGACCAGCATCTTTTCGAAGTTCTTGACCGGCCCGACCTGTCAAAGTTGTCACAGGCCTGCGGTAAATTGTGTGAAACAGCGCTTAAACTATACACGCCACCGAAGGGTCTTTTTATAAAAAAGGAAAAAGTAGCTCAGCTTTTAGAAAAATATCCTCCAGATAATATGCTGAAGCATTTCGGCTATTCTTCGGCGAGTGAATTATTGGAAAAAGAAGGTTTTGCTTCGGTTGTAAGCGCTCTTAGATTTACCCAAAGCAATGAATGGATGCACAAATTTTTTGACGTTGCTTACTCGGGTCTTAAGCCGGACGATTTTGAAGAGAGAGACGTTGAGCTTAAGATTTTGGAAACAAAATGGCTTGACGTTGCCGAAAAGTTCCTGGAGAAAAAATACCACAACATAAGCCACCTTAAAGAATACGGGATTATTTTTGTAATTCCTTTGCCAATAGATACTCCGGGTGAGACATTGAGGATGTTCACGCTGATACTCCACTATCTTCATGAGGTGCCGTTTTATTCCGGTCTGTTCAGGAGATTTAAAAAAGATCCGGATTTCATAATCAAGTTGCAGTCGTTGCTTCGCGGGGATGTTCCGGAGAACAGGATAGAAATGGGCGCCAGGCCTATCTGGCGGGTGGTCCAGAGATACTTGGCCAAAGACGACGAGAATGACTTCCGGTTGTCCGAGCCGCACATAAACCCCGAAGCAGAACACTGGTTCAAGGTTTCGGAAGACCTGGGGCGGCTGAGCAGGATGATGGGGCCGTCGGAAGACAAGATTGGCCTCGGATATTGGGCGACTCTGGATTTTGTGGGCGACTTTTTCAAGGATGAGCAGGACAGAGAACAGTTGGTTAGTTTTGATTTGATTGATTTAATAATGTCCTTGGTTAAAAAGGGCCAGGTAAAATACCTGTATCACCAGCAGGAGGCGTTGTGGAATAAAATATTTTCGGAATATATGGGTCGCGAAAAAATGAATCAACTAATAGAAGAGAATATAATAGCCGGCTTCATAGAATTATGACGCTTAACGAATATTTAAAAGAGGCCAGAACTAATGGCTATGCGATAGGCCATTTTAATTTTGCTACCGAAGATGTTTTGCGCGGTATCGTTGAAGCAAGCCGTGATGCCGGAGCTCCGGCGGTAATGGTCGGGACATCGGAAGGAGAGGCAGATTTTTTTGGCATTAAAGAAGCGGTGGCGGTCGTTCGCGCATTGCGTGACGATTTAGATTATCCGGTTTTTCTAAATGCCGACCATTTTAAAAGTTTTGAAAAATGCAAAGAGGCGATAGACGCCGGATACGATTCCATTATCATTGATGCCCCCAAACTGCCTAATGAAGAAAATATCGCTTTGACCAAGCAGGTTGCGGACTATGCCCGCTCGGTCAATCCCGATACTTCCGTAGAGGGCGAGCTGGGGTATTTGAGAGGCTCTTCCGAGGTTCAGCAAAAAATAGAGATAAGTCCGGCCGACTATTCCAAACCCG
>JBBDZW010000008.1:0-1143 GCA_040899895.1 Minisyncoccota bacterium | reverse complement strand
TCTTCCGAGGTTCAGCAAAAAATAGAGATAAGTCCGGCCGACTATTCCAAACCCGAAGAAGTGGCCGACTTTGTTTCAAGGACGGGAGTGGACAGGATGGCCATTGTTTTTGGCAATATTCACGGCATTGTTACTGACCAAGAGGAGAAGCTGGACATA
Organism: Minisyncoccota bacterium; assembly: GCA_040899895.1. Lineage (GTDB taxonomy): Bacteria > Patescibacteriota > Minisyncoccia > 2-02-FULL-40-12 > GWA2-44-9 > JACPAB01. Next base: position 984 of record JBBDZW010000008.1, on the reverse strand, counting down.
GAACATTTTTCGCGTATTGTAGCGGCCGAACCCCGCCCATATTATGTCCTCCACGGTGCTTCAGGGTTAAAAGACGAAGACGTGGCCGCGTCAATAAAGGCGGGAATAACCAATGTCCATTTTAACACCGAACTTCGGGTGGCTTATCGCAATGCCATAGACAAAGTTTTTCACGAAAAGCCCAACGAGACCACCCCGTATAAGTATCTCGGTCCGGCGGTAGAAGAGGTTAAAAAACTCGTCGCTCAAAAGATCCGTGTCTTCATGGGCAAATAGGTCGCTCCGCCTTGGCTTTAGTTGTTAACGGAGTCGAGGGCTCAAAAATTTGGGAGGGCTTTCGCGACTATTGATTTTAGATAAAAATTGGAGTAGTATGATGAAGCTTTAAATTATGGCTAAGACACAACAGAAAATTGAACTGAACGCTCAAACCAGAACCGCAATTGGCGGACGACTTGATTCGTTAAGAAAATCCGGATTTTTGCCGGCTATTTTGTACGGAAAAAACCAAGAATCTTTACCATTGCAGGTTCCTTTTAAAGACTTTATTAAAACTTTTGAATCGGCCGGAGAATCAACCCTTGTTTACATAAATGTTGACGGTCAGACTTATCCGGTCATTATTAATGATGTGGCTAGAGACCCCGTTTCAGATAGCATTCTTCATGCAGATTTCTATAAAGTTCGTCTTGACCAGAAGATTAAAACTAATGTCGCGGTAGTCTTTACCGGAGAGGCTCCGGCTGTTAGAGACAATGGCGGTATTTTTGTCAGAAATGTTAATGAATTGGAAGTTGAGGGCTTGCCTCAAGATTTGCCTCACGAAATATCCATAGATATTTCAGGTTTGAATAATTTCGGCGACCAAATACTCATTAAAGACATAAAACTTGCTTCCGGATTGAAGGTTGTAGCGGAACCGGACGAAATAGTTGCGACAGTTCAAGAACCAATGTCCGAAGAAGAACTCCAGAAGGCTTTGGA
>JBBDZW010000007.1:0-1271 GCA_040899895.1 Minisyncoccota bacterium | reverse complement strand
GCCCTTGAAACACTCGAGATATACGCCCCCATTGCGGCTCGTCTTGGAATGGGTCGCCTTAAGGGTCAGCTTGAAGATATGGCCTTTCCTTACGTTTATCCTGCCGAATACACTCAGTTTATAAAAAAAGTAAAGGAAAAATACAAAGATGTAGGAAATTATTTGGACAGGACGAAACCATTAATAAAAAGGTATCTTTCCAATTCGGACATAAAAGTTTTGGACATGCATTCCCGAGCTAAACATTTCTACAGCTTGTATCAAAAAACCGAAAGGAAGGGTGAGGGGCTGGACAAAATTTATGACTTAGTGGCAATGAGAATTATCCTTCCCGATATAAAATCCTGCTATGAAGCGCTGGGGGTAATCCATAAACATTACAAACCCCTGCCGGGATTGATAAAGGACTATATCGCTTTTCCAAAACCAAACGGGTACCAATCTCTGCACACCACAATTTTTTGTGAAAAAGGAAAAATAGTTGAAGTTCAGATTAGGACAGAGAATATGCACGAATTCGCTGAGAACGGTATTGCTGCCCATTGGTCTTATGGTGAAAGCGGTAAAATCGGATCGGCTCGCGCGAACTTAAAAGAAATACAGTGGGTTACCCAGCTCAAAAAAATGCTAAACGAACTCCAGCCAGAAGAAGGGTTAAGCAATATAAAAATAGATTTTTTCAAAAACAGAATCTTTGCTTTCACGCCAAAGGGCGATGTGAAAGAACTGCCCGAGGGAGCCACGCCGGTTGATTTTGCCTACTCTATCCATGGCGAGCTCGGCCATCTTGTAAAAGGAGCTAGGGTTAATGGAAAAATTGTTACATTAGATTATGAACTCAAAAATGGCGATGTGGTTGAGATAATGAAAGGCAAAGAACCCCGGCCCTCTTTTGACTGGCTTAAATTCGTAAAGACCGCCGAGGCAAAGAAAAAAATAAGATCTTGGTACAAAGAAAAAGCTGAGGGCCAAGAGTCGAGAGTCGAGAAGAAAAGAACAAGATCAAAAAGCTCTAAGCTCTTGACCCTAGACCCTTTGCAATCCCAGAGAGGAGAGCCGATAATTCAGGGTCAAAGGGGACTGCTGTATAAATTCGCCCGATGCTGCAACCCCACCACCAGCCACAAAATAAAAGGCTATATGACCCTCAATCGGGGCGTATCTATTCACACCGCCGACTGCTCTAATGTAAAAGGCGCCTCAAGCGCCAGAATACTGACCGCAAGCTGGAATAAGAAAAGTTAGTCGATGATACTTTTGGCAATCTTGTT
>JBBDZW010000006.1:0-1313 GCA_040899895.1 Minisyncoccota bacterium | reverse complement strand
CTCCCAGTTTAGAGACCTGCTGACTGCTTTTTTCCAGCCTTTATATAATTTTTCTTTTATTTTTTCATCCATATTGGGAGAAAATTCTTTATCTATTTTCCATTTCTGAGCAATTTCCTCTTTGTCTTTCCAATAACCAACCGCTAAACCAGCAAGATATGCTGCGCCCAGGGCAGTTGTCTCTGTCACTTTCGGTCTCACCACCGGGACTCCCAGGATATCGGATTGGAATTGCATTAAGAAGTTATCCCTTACTGCTCCTCCATCTACTTTTAATTTTTTAAAAGTAATACCTGAATCTTTCTGAATAACTTCCAGTACATCACGGCTCTGATAAGCTATGGATTCTTCTGCCGCTCTTAGGATATGCTCTTTCTTTGCTCCCCTGGTTAGCCCTACAATGATACCCCGAGCATACATATCCCAGTAAGGAGCACCAAGACCCACAAAGGCAGGGACTAAATAAACTCCATTCGTATCTTTAACTTTTAGTGCATATTTTTCAATTTCTTTAGAAGTTTTTATCAGCCCCATCTCATCTCTTAACCATTGGACTACTGCTCCGCCGATAAAGATACTCCCTTCCAGGGCATATTCCACTTTACCATTAACTCCCCAGGCAATAGTAGTCAAAAGACCATTCCTGGAGGGAACGATTTTTTTCCCGGTATTCATCAAGATAAAACATCCGGTTCCATAGGTATTTTTGGCCATACCCGGCTCATAACAGGCCTGGCCGAAAAGGGCGGCCTGTTGGTCTCCGGCATCTCCGGATATAGGAATTTCTGCTCCGAATATCTCCTTATCTGTGCTGCCATAAATATAACTCGAGGGCAGAACTTTGGGGAGCATCTCTCGGGGAATATCCAGTTCTGTTAATATCTCCTCATCCCAATCAAGATTATGAATATTGAATAACATTGTCCGGGAAGCATTGGAATAATCGGTTACATGAGCCTTGCCCTTGGTTAAATTCCAGATAAGCCAGCTGTCTACTGTACCAAAAAGAATTTCGCCTTTTTGAGCTTTCGCTCTGGCCCCGCCTGCATTATCCAAAATCCATTTAATCTTGGTCCCGGAAAAATAGGCATCAACCACCAGCCCGGTCTTTTTTTGGATCATCTCTGCCAGCCCTTTCTTTTTCAGCCGGTCACATATGGGAGCAGTCCTTCGGCATTGCCATACGATAGCATTATAAACCGGCTTACCGGTTTTTTTATCCCAGACTATGCTGGTCTCCCTCTGATTAGTGATGCCGATAGCGGCTACATCGCCCGCTTTTAGACCGGCTTTATCTAAAGCGGCCCTCGCCA
>JBBDZW010000005.1:753-8585 GCA_040899895.1 Minisyncoccota bacterium | reverse complement strand
GGGTATTGGAGCAGGTCCGCGGACTGGCATACCTGTCTTCCTTGACCAACTCCGTGCCCACTTCGGCCCACATTTCATCTTACGCCAAGATAGTCCAGAAGAAAAAAATGCTAAGAGATATGATAGATGCCGCCCATCACATCATTGGCCTCTCCAGCAACGACGAGGATGACGTGGAGAACCTCCTGGACGAGGCCGAGAAGAAACTTTTCTCCGTATCACAGAAATCCCTGACCAAGAATTTCCTGCCTATCTCCGCGACCCTTACGGAGGCAATGGACAGGATAACCAATCAGGACGCGGGAGTCCTACGCGGGTTGAAAACTGACTACCACGACCTGGATGAGACCCTTGGCGGACTGCAAAAATCCGACCTGATAGTCCTGGCCGCCAGGCCGTCGGTAGGAAAAACGGCCTTTGCGATAAATCTGGCTCTTCGGGTCGCCAAGCAAGGGGTTCCGGTAGGAATATTCAGTATGGAAATGTCCATTGACCAGGTGGTGGACCGTTTGATATCCGCCGCTTCCGGCGTGAGCTTGTGGAAATTAAGGACCGGTAAGCTGTCGCACCGGGAAGAGCACGATGATTTTCTGCGCATTACTACTGCCTGCGACGAATTGAAGTCCATGCCTATCTTTATAGACGACACCCCTTCTCCCAACATTCTTCAGATGAGGGCAATGGCCAGACGCCTGATGGTGGAGCAGGGCGGACTGGGACTGATAGTGGTGGACTATTTACAGCTTATGGCCGGCCGCAAGAACTACGAAAGCCCCGTCCAGCAGGTAACCGAGATATCAAGAGGTCTTAAGGGCTTGGCTAAAGAACTGAAGATCCCGATATTGGCGATATCCCAGCTGTCCCGAGCCGTAGAGCAAAGAGAAGGCCATAAGCCGAGGTTGTCGGACTTGAGGGACTCGGGATGTTTAACTGGCGACTCTCTTATAATGAGAGCGGATACTGGGGAGTTACTTACTATAAAAAAATTAGCTGAAAGACAGGAGCAAAAACCAATACCGGTATTCAGTCTAGATAATAATCTCAGACTGACAATACAACCATTAGTAAAAGCTTTTGCCAACGGGAAGAAAAAAACATATGAATTGCTGCTGAGAAGCGGTCGAACCTTAAAAGCATCGGCTAATCATCCTTTTTATAGAATGGACGGCTGGCACGCATTGGAAGAATTAAAAGTCGGTAACCATATTTCAATACCCAGAGAGATCAATCCAATTAACAAAAAACAAACAGCCAGCGATAACGAACTTATTTTACTGGCCCATCTTTTGGGTGATGGATGTATTTTGCCCAGACAGCCATTCCATTATACAAGCGCTGACCCTCAAAATCTAGAAATAGTATCTAAGACCGCTAAAGCATTATTTAATATCCAACCACGGATTATAAAGCAAAAAAACTGGTGGCATGTGTATTTGCCGTCTCCGTATCACCTTACACACAACAAAAAACATCCTATATCAATTTGGTTTGAAAAATTAGGGATCAAGAGGGCTCATTCCTTCGATAAAGTTCTGCCTGCTGAAATTTTTAGACAGCCAAGGGAGAAGGTCGCGCTTTTCTTAAAGCATCTCTGGTCAACTGACGGAAATATCTCTTGGAAAATTATAAAAGGAAGAAAACCGGCCGGGGCAATATATTATTCTTCAACCAGCAAAACCTTAATTCAGCAAGTCCAGCATCTTTTGCTCAGATTTGGCATACAATCAAATATCAGAATCTCACAAAAAGGCTCTTACAAACCTAACCACAACTTACACATTCAAGGATCTGTAAACCAATTGATTTTCTTAAGGGAGGTCAGCTGTTACGGACAAAGAGGACAAATTATACCATCTCTTATTAAGGCTCTGGAAAAAATAATACCCAATGTAAATCTCGATGTCATTCCAAAAGAAGCCTGGAAACTATTAGTTGAGACAGCCAGAGTCAAAGCTCAAATATCTATGCGCGCACTATCTTCTGGCTTACAAATCGCTCACAATGGAACAGCTTTATACAAAAATGGGGTCGGTAGAGACAGGATGCGCAGACTGGCTCTAGTCCTGAGAAATAAATCAATGGAACAGTTAGCAGAATCTGATGTTTATTGGGATGAAATAGTGAGCATAAAAGAAGTTGGCGCAGAAGAAGTTTATGACGCAACAGTAGCCGGAACACACAATTTTATTGCGAACGATATTATTGTTCATAACAGCATCGAACAGGATGCGGACCTTGTAATGTTCATACATAGGGAAGACAAGGTTAATATGGAAAAGGCGAAAGAGAACAACACCGTTAACATGGCCCAGCTCGTAATCGCCAAGCACAGGAACGGACCGACCGGAGAGATAGAGTTCAGGATAGACCCCGAAAGCTTAAGATTCATGGAAGTAGATAAAACCCACTCAAATCCCCCGCCGGAATATATATAAAACATATAAATGAATCCCGAACGAAGTAGCCCTAGCGGGTTCAGGAGTCAAAATTATAATTAATTCGATAGCTTATTTTGCAGATATAACTTAATGTGTATAACTGTGAAACAGCTACTTCGTACGGGATGAATCCCCAATTCAAACGAATAGTTAAGTTGTTCCAAAAACTTCCCGGAGTCGGCCCAAGACAGGCCGCCCGCTTTGTCTTGGCTCTTATGGAAAAGCCCGACGCGGACCTTGAAGACCTTGGAAAAGCCATCCAAAACTTAAAAAAAGAGATATCTTTCTGCCCAAATTGCCACAATATAAGCGATTCTAGTCTTTGCATAGTTTGTTCAAACAATAAAAGAGACCAAGGAAAAATTTTAATCGTGGAAAAGGTAACTGACCTTGATTCCCTAGAAAAGACCGGACTATACAACGGCCTTTATCACGTCCTTGGTGGAGCGCTTAATCCTTTGGATGGCGCAACTCCCGATACGCTTAAAATAAAAGAATTGGTTAATCGCGTTGATAATGTGCTCAAGACCGAAAACAGACTTGAACTAATAATCGCCACCAATCCTAATACAGCCGGAGAAACAACTTCTCTTTATTTAAAAGACTTACTGCAAAACAAAAAAGGCATTGTGCTTACTCGACTGGCCCGAGGTCTAGCCTCCGGTTCCAACCTTGAATATGCCGACGAAATAACTATCAAAAATGCGTTAGAACATAGGAAATAATAAAAATCAGTTCCTAAGAACTGATTTTTGTTATTTGAATTTTTGTAAAGGGCTGACGATGGCCCTTTTTCTTGTGCTGACGAGTTTTAGATTTGTATCGAAAGACCATTTTCTTCTCCCCTTTGCCGTCCTCCAGAACTTTAGCGGTAACCTTGGCTCCAGAAACAACCGGTTTGCCTATTTTTACCGAACCACCCGCCCCGACCGAAGCGTCGGGGTTGACCACTAACAAAACATTATCAAAAACAACTTCTCCGTCTTGTCCGGCAGCTGCCGGATTCAACTTTTCTATATCCAAAACATCGCCCTCGGCGACCTTGTACTGCTTTCCCCCTGTTTTAATTACAGCAAACATTGTCTAAAGATATTACCTAAAAATTGTCTTTTTGTAAAGCTCGCAGCCCCGACGGGATTTGAACCCGTGTTTGTTGGATGAGAACCAACTGTCCTAGACCGGGCTAGACGACAGGGCCAATAATGTTAATAAAACGTCAATATTTTAGCATAAATTTACGATTTGAGCCACTTTTTGCCCTGCCTTACCAATAGTTCTTTCTTTTTATCCGGTTCGGCCATAATTTCCTCAACAATTTTTTCCATTCTTATTCCCTGGGAACCTTTGACCAAAACAAGGTCTCCTTCTCTGATAAGTTCCTTTACTTTTAACTTCGCCTCATCTGACGTTTCAAATTTATGAATATTTTCCTTCGGCATCTGATTTAAAGCTGACTCGGCTATGAATTTAGCTCTGGAGCCGACCGTCACCAATACGTCAAAGTCGCCTTTCAGAAAGTTGCCGACCTCTTCGTGGGCCTCTATAGTATATCTGCCCAATTCAAGCATATCTCCAAGCACGGCAATCCTTCTTGGCCCGCTTAAACCAGTGACAGTTTCTATGGCCATATGGGTTGATGCCGGCGAAGCATTATAAGTATCATCTATTATCACGGAATTTTTGATACCCTTGAGAATCTTCAACCGGCCCTTGGGCCCATGATATTCCGACAAGGCGTCGCTTATTTGGATGAGATTCATACCGAAGGTCATTCCAACGGCCGCCGCGGCCGCCGCGGCATATCCCTGGGATTTGCCAAGAGAGCCAAAAATATTTACGGGAACAAAACTTTCTCCACTATGAATTTTAAAATTAAGACCCATGGGGAGTCCTTCTTCATCTGTTCGGATATTCAAATCCGAGGCCTTAAATTCTGCCTCTTGACCCAGTCCATAGGTCAGAACTTTAGCTTTTGTTTTTTCTCTCATCTCAAGCACCGCCAAATCGTCAAAATTCAAAACGGCAAAATCGGAGGCATCCAGCCCTTCAATGAGTTTTCTCTTTTCTCTGGCTAATTCCTCTGGTCCGGAAAAATATTCCACGTGAACGGGTATCTCGCCTATCGCGGTTATAACCCCAATATGCGGTTTGAATTTTTTGGCCAAGCGCTTGATGTCGCCGGGCTTGTCGGCTCCATATTCTAAAACCAAAATTTCGGGATAGTCTCCGCTAAAAATCAACCTGAAGAATGACAACCAGAGAACTTTAATCCAAAACCACATGCTATTTCCTGCCTCATAATAGTCATCGGCCCAGTCGCCGACGATTGTCAGAGGCACACCGAACTCATTATTCAAATTGCCCTTGCCGGAACGAACTTTCTTTATGTTCCCAAGAACGACGCTGATGGCTTCTTTGGTGGATGTTTTCCCGACATTGCCGGTCACCGCAATTATTTGGGGCTTGAATCTCGCCAGATACATTTTGGCTAAAATGTTTAGTTTAAATACTACGATTTTTTTAATTAATTCTTTCACTGTCTTGTTGGGGGAATTTTATAATAATTCAAAAGAAATTGCGTTATCTCGCGGAATGTCGGCGATAAGCTGTCGGCCGCAAAAGTAATGCCCTTGGGCTTGTCCATTTTGATAAAAATTACAAATTTCGGATTGAACGCCGGAGCAAAACCAAGAAAATCGTGGATATACTCATTATCGCTGTATCCTCCTCTACCGTCGGGGATCTGGGCAGTTCCGGTTTTTCCGGCTATATCGTAGCCGTTTATTCTGGCTTTATCAAACCCGTTATCAACGACGCTTACAAGCATTGACTTCAACTTGGCTGAAGTTTTTTCGGATATGGGAATGCTTATTACCTCCGGCCTGGTCACCTCTTCAACTCCGCCCTCACCAATAATTTTTTCCACCACATACGGTCTCATTAATTTACCGCCATTGGCAATAGTAGAATAAGCATTCACCATTTGTATTGGGGTTACCGCTATTCCCTGACCAAAGGAGGCTGTCAGATAATTAATTTTTCTCCCGCTGTATAGGTTTGTAATGTCTCCGCCGACTTCTCCTGGCAAATCTATTCCTGTTTTCTGCCCAAAACCCATATTTATCACGTAATTCAAAAAGTTATCATCACCGACCGAATTTTCCACAAACATCGCTCCGGTGTTTATTGACTTCTCCAAAACCTGAGACATTGTCACCGTGCCAAAAACCCTCTCGCTGAAGTTTTTTATCTTGTATCCGGCTATTTCAACAAAACCCGTATCCGTGAAAGTTGTTTGCGGCGTTACTTTCGCCAAATCAAACCCCATAGCCATGGTTATTGGCTTAAAAGATGAACCTGGCTCAAAAACCCCCTGAACGCTTCTGTTTAAAAAATTGCCTATTGGAAAATCACTATAATCATTTGGGTCAAAACTGGGATTATCGGCCATGGCCAAAATTTTTCCTGTTTCCGGATCCTGAACAATAATAGTGCCTCCGTTGGCATCCCATTTTTTTATAAGATTTTCTAACCGATTCTCTATGAAATCCTGAATATTCTTGTCTATCGTCAAAACAATGTCAGCTGGTCTGGGAAATTCCTGTTCTTTGTTCTTTTTCCCGAAAAGGTCATCATTGTAAAACGCTTCTATTCCATATTGTCCAGACCGCCCGGCCTGACTATATCCCAAAAATCCTATGGTGTTGGCGGCCATCTTATAAGCGGGATAAAACCTGTCCATTTCATAAGATATGCCCAAGCCCTTGAGGCCAAGATCTTTGACATTTGCCACCTCTTCGATGGTCAATCCCCTTTTCAACACCTTGGAAACATCCTGTTTGGTTGCCAGTAATTTTTTTATTGACTCCTCTTCCACTCCAAGCAGTGAAGCTAAGGTTTCAACCATTTCTGTGTTCTCGGACCAATCTGCCTTGGCGGGAACCAGATAAACTAAAGGCGATTTTTTATTTGTGGCGGCTAAAAAAAGATCCCCTGATTGAGCATCTTTTAAATATATGTTGCCTCTGGCCAAAATATTATTAATATTGTCCCTTTGAGCCGAAGCCGTCCGGGAATAAGAGCTGTACCGAACATAGGACAAAACAAAAAGCCTGTACAAAATCAGGCTTGAAACCAATAATACGCAAATAAAAAAGATGTTTATTCTCAGAGTGTCATACCTTTTCGCCATAGTTTTAGAGATTACTGCCGTAACGCCACGTTGCCGTTCTCAAAGACATAAGAAACATTTTTTGCTTCAACCATCCCTATGGATAAAGCAAATTCAATAAGCTTAGACTGGTCTTCTGTCTTAGACCTTTCGGCAACCAAAGAAGTTCTGACCTCATTCAGCGAAGCAAGTTTTTCATTAAGAATCTTTATATTGTATCTGTCTGCAGCTATCATGTTAGCCTGAATTACATAAAAAGACAAAAGCAAACCCAAAATCCCAAATAGAATAACGTTTGATACTAATATCGGATTGACGGGTTGTATTTGCGCACTGGCTTTTGTCATATTTTTTCTGTTATTTTCATCTTAGCTGATCTAGCTCGCGGATTATTCTTTGTTTCTTCCCAAGAAGGCTTTACTGTTCCCTTAACAACAAATTTCACTGTTCCCTCTTTAACTTTTTCTTTAAATATATTTTTTATAATCTTGTCTTCCAGGCCATGGAAGGATATGACCACCAATCTTCCGCCGGGCTTGAGCGTTTCTATTGCCACTCTTATCCCCTTTTCTATGTTTTCAAGCTCCTGATTTACGGCAATCCTCAATGCCTGAAAAGTCTTGGTCGCAAAGTGTATTTTCTTATGCTTGTACCATTCGGGAACCACTTGGCTTACAACATTTACAAGCTCTTCGGTCATCACTATTGGCTTTTCGCGCCTTGCTCGGACAATATTCTTTGCGATATCTCTGGCAAATTGCTCTTCTCCGAATAAACCCAGAAGTTTCTCTAAATCATTTTCGTTATACTTGTTAACTATATCTACGGCGCTTTCGCTCTGAATATCCGGATTAAACCGCATATCCAGAATTTCGTTTCTTTTGAAAGAAAATCCTCTTCCGCTTTCCTCGTAGTGCCACGATGACAATCCGAGATCAAATAATATGCCGTCAGGTTCAAACTTATTCCGCTCAACTATACTTTTTAAATTTACATAACTGTCGTTTACAACTTTTACAATATCTTTGAATTTTGATTTTTGAATTTTGATTTTTATCTCTGAAAACAGTACTGGATCAAGTTCTATTCCCAAGACCATACCATCCGAACCGATCTTTTCTGCCATAGCGAATGTGTGCCCCCCTCCATCCAAAGTGGCGTCGATTATCTTGCTTCCGGGCCGAATGTTTAAATATTCAAGAACTTCTTTTACCAAAACCGGA
>JBBDZW010000005.1:0-743 GCA_040899895.1 Minisyncoccota bacterium | reverse complement strand
GAATTTTGACTGAATTTTCCATTTTCCACTTACCATTTGCCATTGATTTTTCCAATGAATCATTGAATCAATGATTAAATGAATGGAAATTGGTAAATGGTAATTGTTAAATTAACCCCAGTTCCCCCAGTTTCTCGGCAATTTTATCTGAATTTTTTTCTAAATTTGCTTTGTAATCGCCCCATTTCTTTTCGTCCCATATCTCTAACCTGTTGAATAATCCGGCTATTACCACTTCTTTGTTTAAACTCGCAAATTCTTTTAGATTATCAGGTATTAATATTCTTCCCAGAGAATCAAACTCCACTTCTACTGCACCGGAGAGGAATAGGCGGGCAAACGATCTTGTGTCCTGTTTCCCTATGGATAGCCCGCCCAGCATTTCGGCGAATGGCGCCCAGTTCTTGGAAGGAAAAATAAACAAACAGCCATCAAGACCTTTGGTTAGAACCGCTCCCTCTCCCAGCTCTTTTCTGAACTTCGACGGGATAGCGAGCCGTTTCTTTGAATCTAAGCTATGTTTGTATTCTCCGATAAGCATAGTTATGCACAGTTTTGTTAAGTTATTAACACTTCTATCCACAATTCCCCACTTACCCGTTAAGTATATATCATCATTTCGGGGCAATGCAACAGTAACTGTTGATATCATCCACCAACACAAAAACAGCCTCAGGGCTGTTTTTGTGTTGGTGTCTTTATTGTACCAAGCTCGCACCTACTTCCAAAATCGCTGACAATGT
>JBBDZW010000004.1:0-8662 GCA_040899895.1 Minisyncoccota bacterium | reverse complement strand
GCGGCATCGGCATCAACGTCAACCGGTAGAATTATGGATCTTGAAAAAGGTCCCCAATACAACTCTTGCCAGTAGTAATCTGATGACTTAATCTTGTCCTCTGGCAGACGCTTGCCTTTTATTGTGACCATGTCGTTGGTTACAGAAATGTCCAGGTCATTCGTGTCCACTCCGGCTATGGTTGATTGAATAACGACATCGTCCTCCGTCTGGTAGACGTCTATGGTCAGATGACCTTCAGCCACTTGTTTTGATTCTTTTTTGCTTGAAGCAAGGGTAATTTCCAGATTTTCGTCTCCAAAATAGTTAGACATTAATAAAATTTATTGGTTTGTTTTTGTACGAAACGAGCCCGATATTTATTACCTGGCTCCTCTCTTTAAGTTTATCAAATAATATTGAAACAAGGAATGCCATAAACATCAACAGCATTGTGGAATAGATAAGGCCACGGGGATCACTGCTACCAGGTTCTCCGGCGAAAACCGATATTATTATGTTGAAAGTGAAATGGAAAATGGTGGCCAAAACCAAACCGATGATTATTAATTTTTTCTTATGATTGCTAAAAAACCAGGACATTGCCAAGAAATATCCAACAATTGCCGAAGCCAGAGCGTGAAGAAGCGTGGATCCTATAAATCTCAAAGCCCAGACGCTCATTGCCTGGTAAAGGCCCGTATCAATAGTTCTAAAGAGCACAAGAATATTTTCTATTGCTGCAAACCCTAGTCCGGCCGCTATCATGTACATCATTGCATCCACAGGTTCATCAAAGGCGGGGTTTCTCAAAACAAGAAACCAGATGGCTCCGAATTTTAGCAGTTCTTCGGCGAATGCCGCCCAAATGTAATAAAAACTGCTTATTTGGACAATCTCCGGCGCTGTACTCATAAAAAATGCTCCAACGTAAACAAAGCCAATTTGAAACAATAAAACCACAGGAGAAACAATAATGCCCATTAAAAATGTCTGGGCTAGCAGGTATTTTGGTTCCGGATGAGACGAGTCATTCCTAAGGAAAAAAGAAAACCAAACTAAACTTGGGATTACACCAAGTCCAATAAGAGAACCTATGTAAACAGGGGACATATCCTAATTATACAGGACTTAAATAGGCCAATTCTCCACAAGAAGAAGTTTTTTATTAGGGACAGGAAGTTTTGAGTATATTTCTTCGGTAATAAACGGCATGAAGGGGTGGAGAAGCTTAAGGGATGTCGTCAGTGTTTCTATAAGCATTCTTTGAGCCGAGGCCTTAACGACGGGATCTTCGCTGGTCAGTTTCACTTTACTCTCCTCTATTATCTTGTCGGCGAAAGTATGCCAGACATAGTGATAAATCTTTTCGGCTGCGAGATAAAATCTAAACTGATCCATGTCCCGGGTTACTTCTTCTGTCAGCGCTTTTAAGATATCAATATTTTCTCGATCATCTTTTGTCAGAATGGCGGTTTTGTTTGGTGATTCGGGTATGTTTATTAATATAAATCGGGCGATATTCCAAAGCTTGTTGGCGAAGTGTTTGTAGCCTTTTATTTTATCTTCTGCCAGAGCCAGAGATGTTCCCGGCGTATTACCGACAACCAGCCCTATTCTAAATGCATCAGTCCCGAATTTTTCCATCAGGTCCAGCGGAGCTATAACATTTCCCTTACTTTTACTCATTTTTCGTCCTTTAGCATCTAAAACCATCCCATGAAGGTAAACAGTTTTGAAAGGAATCTTACCGGTAACATATAAACTGAACATAATCATTCGCGTTACCCAGAAAAAAATAATATCTCCGCCCGTTTCCATTACGTTTGTGGGAAAGAATGTCTTGTAATCATTAGAATCCGGGAAACCTAAACTGGCATAAGGCCACTGGCCTGACGAAAACCAAGTATCAAAAGTGTCTGTTTCTTGCCTGACCTCTCCGCCACATTTAAGACATGACGAAATTTTGTTATCAGTATCTACCATGCCCTCATCGCACTTAGTACATATTTTTGCCGGAATGGGAATTCCCCATACAATCTGACGGGAAATATTCCAATCAATTATATTTTTTAGCCAGTGGAGCGAAATCTTTTTGTAGTGTTCAGGTATATATTCAATTTCTCCGTTCTCTATGGCTGTAATTGCCGGTTGCGCCAAGGGTTTCATTTTTAGGAACCACTGATCTTTAATCTGGGGTTCTATGACCGATTCGCATTTATAACATTTTTTGACAGTGTGCTTGTAGTTTTCATCAATCTTAACCAAGAGTCCTTTTGATTTGAGTTTTTCAATGATAAGGGGACGCACTTCTTTAATGGACATTCCCGTAAATTCACCGGCAATAGGCAAAAGTTTGCCCCTAAAATCAATAATTTGTTCTTTCTCAAGTTTGTGTCTTTCCGCAATTTCAAAATCAGTTGCATCATGCCAGGGAGTAATGGTCATAACTCCGGTGCCGAAGGACATATCTACGGCCTCGTCTTTGATTATCGTCGCCGTTATCGGGCCATTTATCCATTCAAGTTCTATTTTTTGTCCGTCTTTATATTCTCCATATCGTTCATCTTTTGGATGCATGACGACATACTTGTCTCCGAATTTTGTTTCCGGCCGGGCGGTGGCAATGACAAAAGGTCCGTATTGAAGATAATAAAAACTGTCTATTTGTTCTATGTCGGCAGTTTCCAAATCCGAAAGAGATGTTTGATGTTTGGGGCACCAGTTGATTATCTTTTTTCCGCGATAGACTAAGTCGTCGTCGGCCATTTTTTCAAATGTTTTATAAACCGTTTTGATTATATCCGGGTCTAGCGTAAATTTTTCCCGCGACCAATCACAGGAAGCGCCGATTTTCGGAATCTGACTTTTTATGTTTTTGGAATTAGTTAAAGTGAAATCCAAAATTTCCTTATAGAGATTTTCGGGACTCATTTGGAATCTTGACCGTCCTTCTTTTTCAAGTTGTTTTTCATATACAACCTGGGTTTCAAATCCGGCATGGTCCATTCCCGGTAGCCATAAAGTCTTATATCCCCGCATTCGCTTATAGCGAATCATTATGTCCTCTATTGTCATCACTAAGCCGTGTCCGGCATGGAGAGACCCATTGGCATTGGCAGGAGGCATAATTATAGTAAAAGACTCAGGTCTATCGCCAGGTAAATTATCCGGATTAAAATACCCGCTCTCTTCCCAGAGTTTATATATTTTATCCTCAACTTCTTTAGGGTTGTAGTTTTTAGGAAATTCCATTTGACAACCTAATTTTTAGTGCTAATCTCTGAACAATTGTAGCTTAAAAAGTGGGTTGAAACAAATGGAGACTACTACTCCAAATATTGGCGAATTTGATCATATTGTATTTGACTCACGAGGCATTCGGGGCGTAAAAGACGGAAAAGAATATTCGATTAGCGAGGAAGAGTATCGCACGATGCGACCCGAACATAGGAATGTCGGGTGTGGAAAGTGCAGTTTTGTGCAAGACAAGGGAACCCTATTTGCATTTTTTGTTGATAGAAAAGAAAAAGCAATAGCGAATGAAAAGCCCAAGTTTGTCGGATTTTTTACTTTACCCAACTGGGTCGGACATTCCGGATTCTATCTATTCAAATGTCCCGATTGTGGCAATCTCTGCATTGATTATCCTCACGGATATCATGAGAACGGTTGTCTATATGTGAGATGTGAACGTTGTGATTTCACCACCACATTTTATCCCGATAAATATGGAGATGTTTATGAACGTGAAAATATTGTTGCCCCATCTTCGGTGTGGCAAGAGATTAAGCATCTTTTGAAGATTGGGTTTCCAGAAAAATGATTAAAAATTTAGATTAGCATTCATTACAACCGCGCTTAGTGCGGTTTTTGTTTTCTTTCTTTTCATGTAATTAAAATATCCGGCAACGGCTATCATTGCCCCATTGTCGGTTGTGTATTCCATTGGGGGGCAGAGGTAGTTCACTCCCAGTTCAACTGATTCTTTTTGCAATCTCTCTCTAAGAATTTTGTTCGCTGAAACTCCGCCAGAAAGGAGGATGGTGTTAACTTTGTATTTTTTTGCAGCTTCGACTGTTTTTTTAACCAAAACATCCAAGGCCGCTTCTTGAAATTCATGAGCAATTTCATTGATGTCATTAGCTTGTAGCTTGTAGCTTGTAGCTTGTAAATCTCGGAGCAGATACAATACAGCGGTTTTTAATCCTGAATAGCTGAAATTAAAATCTTTCGAATGCTCCATGGGACGAGGGAGCGCAATTTTAAACTTTTCACTTTTCACTTTAAACTTAGCCGCTCTGGCGGCGATGGCCGGTCCGCCGGGATAACTTAGTCCTAACAATCTCGCAGCTTTGTCGAATGCTTCGCCGACAGCGTCATCAAGAGTCTCACCAATAAGCTCATATTTTCCATAACCTTTCATGAGCACAAGTTCGGTGTGTCCACCCGAAACTATTAAATTAAGAGCCAGGAATATGGTTTTTGTTTTTTGTTTTTTTGGATTTGGAATTTGTTTGTGATTTGGTGCTTGTGATTTGGTGCTTACAGCAATTGGCAACCAATTGCTGTAAATGTGTCCTTCTAGATGATTTACTCCAATAAGAGGTTTTTGATAAAGCCAGGAAATAGTTTTCGCGAAAGTGATACCAACAAGCAGAGAAGGTCCCAATCCCGGACCTCGAGTGACGGCAATGGCATCTATTGGGAATTTTCCACTTTCCACTTTCCAATTTCCATTTTTGGCGGCTTTTTTTAAGGCCAGCTTAAAAACATGCCCGATGTTTTTGGTGTGTTCGCGGGCGGCAAGAGAGGGGACTACGCCTCCATATTTTGCGTGAAGTTTAACTTGCGATGAAATGACATTGGACAAAACTCTAATCTGCTTAGTGTCTAGAGCTAAGTGTCTAGAGCTCTTGTCTCTCGACTCTTGTCTCTCGACTTCTATCACTGCCATTGCCGTATCGTCGCAAGATGTCTCAATTCCAAGTATTCTCATGGGTTAATATCTTAGTATTTTTATTGATTTTGTTCAAATTCTATGGCACAATATAAAAGATTTTATGGCCCCATCGTCTATCGGTTAGGACGCCCGGTTTTCAACCAGGTAAGAGGGGTTCGACTCCCCTTGGGGCTGCGTCAAAAACCAAAACCACCCGAATCGGGTGGTTTTGGTTTTAGTGATACTTTATGAAATAAGCTGTTTGAATATCTCGGGGTTATGTTCGGCTAAATCGGCTAAGATTTTCCTGTCGAGTTCTATATTCTGTTTCTTGAGATGGTTGATTAATTTGCTGTAGCTTAGGCCATTTTCTCTGGCGGCGGCATTTATTTTAACTTGCCACAATCTTCGGAAATCGCGCTTTTTCTTTTTTCTGTCGGCGAATTGGAATGACCAGGCATGAAGTAGGGCTTCTTTGGCTTGGCGGTATTTGGTGGAACGCGTCCACTTAAAACCCTTTGCGTGTTTCAGCAATCTCTTTCTTCGTCTATTCGCAATTACACCCCTTTTAACTCTTGGCATAAATTAGCTTAGAGCTTGGGGACTAGAGCTAAGAGCTCTTGACTCTTGGCCCTCGTCTCTTGACTCTTGTCTCTTATATATTACTTGGGAGCAGGGCCTTAGCAATTCTTATTAGACCTTTTGGCGCCATTTTGTGACCCTTCTTTTTCCTTGCCGATTCCCCACCTTCCTTTGCGTTAAAATGGTTCTGGCCGGGTGGACGCTTCATAAGCTTTTTTCTGCCGGTAATTTTAACCCTCTTTAAAAACGATTTATTTGTTTTTCCGGTGTGAGTCATAAATTTTAGCTTAGGGTCTAGAGCTTAGCGACTAGAGCTTTTAAGAACTTTGCTTAAAGCTCCAAGTCGAGCTGCTAGATTATCACATAAATTATAGAAATAATCAAACTCTTCTTGTTTTTTAATAAAATTAAGATCTTTGGCAATAAAGAGTCCTGTCACAACCTCATTTAGAGATGCACGTGCAATATTTAGGAATCTTATGAACTCTGGGTCAGATCTACGGCTACTTCCCCCCGCTATATTAAGGGCAATAGAAACAGCAGCGCGTCGCATCTGGCTTGTAAGTCCAAATAATTCTTCCTTCGGAAAACTGTTTGTTAAAAGATATATCTCCGAAATAAATTTCTTTGATGATCTCCAAACTTCTAGATTCTCAAATTTAAATGACAATTCATTAACCCTAGCCCCTCAACTCTAGGCTCTACGCTCTTTTTATTATTGTCGTCCAGCCGAACGGAGATTTTTTGATATCTTCCTGAATGGCAAACTCTCCCGTTATTAATTTCAAAAAATTGATCAGCTTCTCTTTGCCCATATTGGCAAGAGCCTTTTCTCTCCCTCTAAGCGTCAGTTCAACCTTGACCATATGGCCTTCTTTGAGAAATTCGTCAACCTGCTTGGCCTTGAATTTCAGGTCGTGCATTCCTGTCTTGAAGCCGACTCTTATGGTTTTTCGCTCCACTTCTTTCGTCTTGGGACCCTTCCTTTCCTGTCTTTCCTTTCGGTACATATATTTACCATAATCCATTATCTTGGCAATGGGGGGGCTGACGTTTGGTCCGACTTCCACCAGATCCAGACCCTTTTCTTTGGCCAATCTAAGGGCATCTTGGACCTTCATTATCCCAAGCTGCTTTCCTTCCTCGTCGATGACCTGGAGCTCCGGCAGGCGTATTTGATTGTTTACTCGTAATTGCTTTAGCAAGTCGGTAATTATTTTAACATACTAAGTGATTTTTGCCAACAGCCATCCCACAACCGGAAAGTCGCGGACCGTATCTTTGACGGTTGTCTCCGGCCTGAGGAACGGCGAGTTCATAAACAGGAGGATAAGCAGTATTATCGGCGGGGCAAAAGAAATGTCCATGGTTACGTATGTTCCCACATGGAACAGTATCAGCGAGAACGCCCACAGTTTTTGGAGAGAAGGCCTGAACGCGGCCCAGAGGGCGAAGAACATCACAAAATGGATTCCCGCGTAGAACGGCCAGCCAACGAGTGGATGGTTGATGATAAAACTACCCAGCACGGGGTCGGCCTGAATCTTGGGCAGCCAGTCGGCTATTTGGTAAGCGAAAGCGTGCGGAGAAAAACCATGTATCTGCCCAATCGAGTATTGGTAATATGCCCCCAAAAATTTTCCCAGGCCGGACATTGAGTAAGAAAGAAATGTGATTGCCTGGGCGGACCAGAACACCAATAGCAGGTTCTTCTTTGCCCCGATACTTACCTCTTTCCCTTTTTTCCAAACATCCGGGATGAATATAAACAGGAGGGACACGAAGACAAATAAATACCACTGATGAGTCGGCTGGCCGAAAGAGCTCTCGAGGGCATGGAACTGGGACATTCCGAGGAATGCCAGGAATCTTGCCCAGCGGTGCCTGAAAAATATCGCGGCCAGGAAGGCAGTGGCGAGATGGAGAAATTGAACAACGGTGGCGGTCGTTTCATAACCCAGGCCATTGCCCCAGAATATGGGCCAGATAGCATCAAAATTTTGGCGGTTGGCGACATTGTCCCACCACTGGAAATTTATAAACGAAAGATATAGCAAGATGTAATAAAAATATCTTACCGATGTTTCGGCTTTCAGGAACGACCAGCTCTCGTTTGCCAGCCGGGATATGGAAACAGGGCCCGTCAGCCAGTTGTACAATTTATTTACCAGATTCATACACTCCTATTATTTTCAGTTCTTTGAATTCCTTCGTTCTCCAGTATTGAACGGGGTCGTATCTGACCTGCAATATTTCGTATGTCGCCGGCATGCCCAGAAATATCTTCTCCAGCCTTTCCCGGGCATTCTCAATTTGGCGGTCGTTTCCGTTCAGTATTCCATAACCCAGATCTTGAATGACGTAAAAGTATTGAGTGGCCGATTGGTTGATAGTTCGGAATATGTCGGTGGCCTGGGAAAATTCAAGAGGCGGCTCATGCCTCTGTCCGCCATGGGAGATTATGCGCATTGTAAAATTCTGTTTTTCGTTTGGCACCTGGTCAAAAAGGAACCATGAAAAAAATGGATATAGCTCTCCTTTGGCCGAATTCCTTGAGGCAAGTCCGCCAACGAAATAAACCAGAAGGATTATCGCGAAAAAATATTTTAGAAACCGGTAGGACATCTTGTAATTATATTTCTTTTTTCTGAAATTAAAAACCGAGTGTTATCTCGGTTCGAACCGCATAAACTTTTCCAGTCCGATTATTTATGCTATAAATAACAACAGTGTTCTTTATTACAGAAGAGGGTCGGGAAATGAAGTGCCACGTTCATCATCTGGTTTGGGTTGCGGTCTGGGTAGACAAACAATGTTTTATGCTCCGGAGATGTACCGGATGCAGGCGATTCGCTGTTGGGTTCGTCTTTACGAAAGACGAGCCATTCCGCAATTCGGGAAATATTGATGTTGACCAGATCCCCAAAGACAAGCTTCAGGAACTCATGACGTTCGTCTCAAGGATACCGGAAGAAAAATCCAAACCGGGATTCGTCCGCACACTCAGTTTCGCAGCTGATTAGTTAGACCGAGTAGCCGCTCGGTTTTTTTTAATTATTTAAAAGCCCCATTTTGGGGCTACAAGTTGTCGTATTTTTCGCGTACCTGCATTATCGGCCTCCCTGTGGATAAAAGAACTTTGGCTCAATTATTGCGATT
>JBBDZW010000003.1:0-8904 GCA_040899895.1 Minisyncoccota bacterium | reverse complement strand
TTGTGATATGACCTCAAAGATAGGGAGTTTTGGTTTACGGCTTTGCTTAATAATTCCTCGGATTCGTCGCTTAAAATACAGTATTTATCTATGTTTTTATAGTTTATCTCCGAATTATTCAGAATACCTGAACCTTTAAATCTTTTAAACTGCATCTCTCTGGCTAACTTAATTTTTGCCCTGGGATCATCGCTTTTTTGGCCTTTTGAGCTGTTTTTTAGAATTGTTTCGCGCGGAACGTTAAGCTGAATGTCTATTCTGTCCAAAAGTGGGCCAGATATTTTTTTTCTATACCTCAATATTGAAATGGGAGAGCAAATACAAACAAGTTTCTCTTCGCCATGATTTCCGCAAGGACAAGGATTCATCGCCGCCGCCAACATAAACTTGGCAGGCAATTCTACCGAACCCGAAGCCCTGGAAACCGTTATTTTTCCGTCTTCAAGGGGCTGACGGAGCGCTTCTAGAACATTTCTTGGAAATTCCGGCAATTCATCAAGGAAAAGCACACCTCTGTGAGCCAAACTTATCTCCCCAGGACGGGGATAGGTGCCTCCTCCAACAATAGCCGGAGTAGAGGTGGAATGATGAGGGCTACGGAACGGCCTTTCCAAAGAAAGGGGATTACCAGTTAAAAGACCGACGGAACTGTATATTTTGGCAACATCAAGAGATTCTTCATTAGACATTTCCGGCATCAGTTCAACAAGGGCCTTAGAAAGTAGCGTTTTCCCTGAACCCGGAGGGCCCCACATCATAACATTGTGAAAACCCGCCGCCGCAACGGAAATGCCTCTTTTGGCCGATTCTTGGCCCTGAATTGAGGAAAAGAGGCTTATTTCATTCATTTTGCTGTCTAGCACTTTAGGAAAAGGGGAGGGGGAAATTCTCTTAATATCGTTAAGATGAGCAACAACATCAGTAATGGTTTTGGCGCCAATAACATGCAATCCGCTAATGACAACAGCCTCATTCGCGTTATGATGGGGGACTACAATATTCTTAAAACCCAGGTTTTTAGCCAACATTGCCGTTGCCAATACGCCATTGGTAGGCTTCAATGAGCCGTCAAGAGACAGCTCTCCAACAAAAAGGGTCTTTGAAGCATCAAATTTAAGCTGTTTTGTTTCTACTAAATAGCTTAAAGCTATCGGGAGATCATAGGAAGGACCCTCTTTTCTAATGTCCGCAGGAGCGAGATTTACAATTATTTTCTTATGTTTTCTGTTGGGGGACTGGAGTCCGCTATTCTTAATGGCGGACGATATGCGGTCTTTTGATTCTTGGATGGCCTTATCGGGCAGACCGACAATAGAAAAAGAGTGCAAACCCGGAGACGAATCGGCCTCCACTTCTATAAGCTTAGCTTCAATTCCGTATATAGCTGACGAGAATAATCTGGTAGACAAACAATGATTCGCCCCTCTGAACGAATTTATTCGGCCTTTTTACTGTTTTTCGGAGTGGTCTCCTGGTCGTGCTTTAGCCGACCAAGGAACTCTGTAGTGCCGTTTTTTATTTCCTCTTTAGTTTTAATTACTTCTCTAAGTTTAATCTCAAGCATTCTAGACAAATTTAAATCTCTTTCCAGATCAGTAGATTCCATGGTGTTATCGTCGTCTTCGTCACCATAATCGGGGACTTTTACGTCAAAATCATTCTTAACGGTAGGATTCTTGGTTGCAACCTCATCCAATTGGGCCCTTAAGTTTTTTTCCTCCTGATCAAGATCTTCGTATAGTTTTTTTAGTTCGTCTTTAGTCATAGTATCTAAAAAAGACTATCAAAATAATCAATCTCTGACAAGTTTCATCAGAACTAAAGACTGGATAAGTCATAGAAAATAAAAAAGACGCAGAGCGCCCCGAAAAATAATTGCGAGTGTGAGCACTGCGTCTTTCGGGCCTCTAGGACCCAAATGAATCCCGTACGAAGCAGGGTCTCGCTGCGAGCCCTCGCGGCTTCGTTCGGGATGAATTGCCGGCAATCCACAAAACTTGTCAGATGACCAGCGAAAGATCTATTTCAATTATACAAGTACTTAGGTGACACCACAAGTGTCACCATGTGGATAACTGTGTCACCAAAAATGTCACTGTGTCACCACTCGGTGTCACCCTTGTTTTAATAGCCAAAAAAGCCATTTAATTCAGATATTCTGTTTTGCGAACACATCAATGGTGACAAATGGTGACATCGAGAATGTCACCATTTCCGCAAGTTATAAACTTGGGGAAGGGCTTGCTTCTGGAGATGGGACTGGGGTTGCTGGATTTAATTTCGTAAGGCCTTTCAAGACATCAATAGCGGCAAACATCGACTCCCTTGAGTTGGTTATGACAATATAACTCCTGCCGTTGGTCGCGTTAACGATCCCATGGTCAATGCTCCTGTCCGGATTTGGAAAGTTCTTATATCTGATAGCCACGCCTTGGTATGTATTATTCATAAATTCCTGACTGCTTTGCTTTGCGGGATTAAGGGTAAATATTTCCCTTAGGTCAGCGGCCATTGTCGGCTCCCACCCGCTCATTCCCTGATTGGCAAAAGAAAGGTCTCTTATTTCTGCTATTACTACCAACCTTTCCTCAGAAGGGGCGGCCGGATTTATCTGACCCCCTTGGTTAAACAGCTCCCTTTGGCCGTACGCGAGCATAAGCGACTCAACGCTCAGTGCGTCCAGCACTTGCTGGGGAACTGAGAAGAAATCCTTCCACGTCAGCGTCAGCCCTTCTTTTTTAACGGAAATCCGTCTGAAAATTCCTCCGTCAACGGTCATACCATTGACCCCTTCCTTCAAGGACTCGATCTGATTGTTTGGGTTGACGGTAAGGTTAGCTTCCAATATAGGAAATATGTCGGATAGCCCAACAGATGGGGTCTGGGTTGGTACGGGAGTCGGACTTTCTTCGACTATCTCCATGGCCGGCTGTTTTAATATAAGAAACCAGTAAAGAATCCCGAACAGAACAGCAGCTCCGGCAATTAGCATGAACAACCTGCTGTTGCTGCCGGCAGATACTGCCGAGGGAGAGGCCGGGGGCACGTATATCTGCGGTTTGGGGCCTCTTTCTTGAGGTAATTGGCCGGTCTTTTCGGCTTGACCAAGTCCTACCGAAGGCATCTTGAATTGCTGACCTGGTCCGGCAGGGGCTGGTTTTGGCGCCGCAGGAGCCGCCGGAGCTGGCGCTTCAACCTTTCTGGAAGTATCTACCCCAAAAGGCCTCTGGCCCTGTTTTAATGTAGTAATATCCTCTTTCATTGTCCTGATTGAGGATTGGTATTCTTTTATCGGTTGCTGACCCGGTAGTGAAACTTCCGGCCTTGAACCCGAAGCGGCAGGGCCGCTACCGGAAGTTCTACTACCGGGCTGGCCGGGAGGAGTAGGGGGCTTTGCCGGTGCGGGTGCCGGAGAAGGCGCTGTTTGCGGTCTTGGAGGCATAGAAGGTGCCGGTGCGGGGGCTGGTTTTGGAGCCAATGAAAAAGCTATAGGAGGGGGAGTGAATCTGGGCTTTTGGATTTCCAAAATAGGCGGAGGAACAACCGGCGGTTTCGGTGACATTTGAACTGGCTTGGACTGGCCACCCGTCGGCAGACCCGCCTGTCCGGTAGGCAGGTTCGGTGGAGGAGTATTTGAATTTTTCTTGGTTAATTCGTTAACCAACTCGTCTATGCTACTTATTTTGGGACTATTATCGTCAGCCATAATTTTTTAATATTAATGTTTTATTAAAATAATTTTAACACAACAGATAAAATAAGTTGTAAACAAACAACCACTTACTTCCTCATACCCTTCATTGTCAGAGATACTTTTCCGGTGACATCATCAACGCCCTTTACCCAGACATGGACTTTTTGGCCAACTTTTAGCACATCGGAGACTTTTTCTACGCGTTCGTTTTTTATCTCGGACACATGAACCATGCCGTCTCTGCCGGGCATTATTTCAACAAATGCCCCGAAATCTCTAATACTTACGACAGTACCGTCAAATTCATCGCCGAATTTAGGTTCATAGGTAACTTCAAGAATAAGCTCTTTTGCTTTAGCCATGCCTTCCGGTGTATTGGAGGTTATAAACACGGAACCGTCATCTTCAATATCAATACCGGCTCCGGTTTGTTCAATAATTTCATTTATCATTTTCCCGCCCGGACCTATCAAGGCTCCAATTTTAGCTGGATTTATCTTTAAAGTTTCCACTCTCGGGGCGTACTTGGACAATTCCGGCCGGCTGGCAGAAATTGTTTTTTCCATAATATCCAAGATTTCAAGACGGGCTTTTCTGGCCTGTTGGAGGGCCTTTTCTACTATCTCCGTCGTGATTCCCTCAACCTTCACGTCCATCTGCATTCCGGTAATTCCTTCACTCGTTCCCGCAACTTTTAGGTCCATGTCGCCATGATGATCTTCCGGCCCTTGAATATCCGTAAGAATTTTGTACTTCTCATTTTTCTCATCAAACATCAGCCCCATGGCAATACCGGCAGCGGGGGACTTAATAGGGACACCGCCGTCCATCAAAGCCAAAGATGAACCGCAGACCGATGCCATGGACGAAGAACCGTTTGAAGAAAGTATCTCGGAAACAAGTCTGATGGTGTAGGGGAAAGAATCTTTGGTTGGAATTATCGGCTCCAATGAACGTTCGGCCAAAGCGCCGTGTCCGATATCTCTTCTTCCGCCACCGCCCAAACGGCCCACTTCTCCGACACTGTAGGGGGGGAAAACATAATGGTGCATAAAACGCTTTTTTGTGAGGTCTATTTCCATTGTTTCAACCCATTGCTCAAGTCCCGGCGCCGCCAAAGTAAGCATAGAAAGCGCCTGAGTAGTGCCCCGGTTGAACAAACCTGAACCATGGGTATGGGGAATAACACTAACTTCGGTGCTTATGCCCCTTAACTGATCAGTTTTCCTGCCATCCGGCCTTTTTTCTCCGCTGAGAATGTTTCTGTGAACAATGCGGTCTATTTCTTCCTCAAAAATAAGACTGGCTTCGTTTAGTTTTTTGTCCAATTCATGGCTTTCTTTATAAATTTCTTTTAAATGATCCTTAAGGGCGTCTTTGATTTTGCCGATGCCACCGTAAAACTCGGCCTTGCTCTTTCCGGGAGCATAAAGAGCTTCCTCTAGCTTGTTTTCAGAAAAACTTCTGACTACCGAGGCCAAATCTTCATCTCTCTTGGCCACGGTTAATTCTTGTTTAATCGGAGCCATTTCTTTGGCTATCTTATCCTGAAACTCAATCAACTGCTGGAACTCTTTGAATCCGGCCGCAATCGCCTCGGCTATTTCTTTTTCCGGAACTATCTTGGCTCCAGCTTCTATCATGTTTATTTTATTTGCCGTTCCCGCGACCACGACATCAAAGTCGCTTTCAGCTCTTTCTTTGTAAGTTGGGTTAAAAATCAGTTTGCCGTCAATTCGGCCCACCCTAACACCGGCAATAGGGCCGTCAAAAGGAATGTCTGAAGTCATCAATGCTAAAGAGGCGCCGAAGAGGGCGGGCATATCCGGGTCGTTAACACCGTCAAAAGACAGCACGGTCGCCACGACCTGCATTTCGTTCCTTATTTTGTTGTTGAATCGAGGCCTTATCGAACGGTCTATCAAACGGCCGGAAAGGATGGCCTCATCCGAAGGACGAGATTCCCGTTTTATCCATTTTGAGCCTTTTATTTTACCGGCTGCGTAATATTTCTCTTCGTAGTCAACCGAAAGAGGCATATAATCCACATTTTTCTGGTGAGCGGACATGGTGGCATTGATGAGCACCGTGGTCTCGCCATATTGAACACGGCAGGTGCCGTTTGCTTGTCCTCCCAAGCGACCGAACTCTACAAAAAGTGGTTTTCCGGCAAAATCCGCCTTATATGTTTTTACTTCCATCTAAAATTTAGACGGGTATTCAAGAAGAAGAGTAATTCAGATTCAGATCAAAATTCTCATCCGGCAACTGCCGGAAAGAATTTTGACCTGACTCTGTTCCTTTACTCAAATGCTCGTTATATCCGTCCGATTACTTTTTTAATATAACTTTATCTTTAACTTCCTCTAAGTCGGTGAAATTGTTAGCAACTTCCATTATTTTTGCGCTTGTACTCCTTCTAAAACCCATAACCTCAACAATCACTCCGCTAAATTTCAAATATTCCACCAAGGGTTCATAGTCGCCGTCGCCGGAAACAAGAACCACAACATCCAACTGCTTTGAGAGACTGATGGCATCAACAGCTACCGCCACGTCCCAGTCGCCCTTTTTCATACCGCCCGGAAATATTTGAAGATCTTTAGATTTCAGTTCATAACCAGCCTTTTCAAGAGCCCCAAAAAAAGCTTTCTCCTCTTCAGTATCAGATTTAACCACATATGCTATCGCTCTGACAAGCTGTCTATTGGCCGCAGCCAACTTTAAAAGTTCTCCGAAATTAACCCGACCCTTATAGAGATTTTTTGCCGAGTGGTACATATTGCTGACGTCAACAAAAACACCGACTCGATGGTTTCTTCTCTGTGGAACTGTAAGTTTGCTCGACATATAGTCAGATATTTAACCCACTTTATTTTTCCAAGCCCAACTTCTTAACGACCGCCGCATGTCTTTTGAGATTATCTTTTTTGAGATAATCAAGGAGGCGCCTTCTTTTGGCCACCATTTTAAGTAGGCCCAGACGGGAACTATTGTCCTTACCATGTTTCTTAAGATGTTTGGCGAGCCGTTCTATCTCCGCGCTAAATAAAGCTATCTGCGCTTCGGCGGAACCGGTATCTTTGTCGTGTATTTTGACCTTCTCTATGACTTTTATTTTTTCCTTAGGAGTTAACATAATATTTTAAATCTAAAGTATTTTAACACACAGTATAAATTTCTGCAAATGTCGTATAATGACGATATGCCTGATATTAAAACCCTGAAAATCCAATATTTGGAGTATCTGGAGATAGAGAAGAATCGCTCTCAGAAAACCCTAGAAAACTATGGGCGGTATTTGGACCGCTTTTTTCAATTCGCCAAAGCTTCGGGCCCGTCCCAGATAACGGAGGATTTGATACGCCAATACCGCTTGCATCTGAACCGGCTAAGAGACAATAAGGGACAACCGTTAAAAAAAGTAACCCAAAATTACCACATAATCGCTTTGAGGAACTTTCTTAAATATCTTGCCAAAAGAGATATAAAGTCAGTATCGGCGGAAAAGGTTGAACTTGGCAAACAAGAAGACAGAGAAGTCACTTTCCTTGAAAGAGACGAGCTTAACCGACTTCTTGATGCGCCGGAGGGAAATAAGCTGGAAACTTTCCGCGATAAGGCTCTCCTAACCACCCTATTTAGCACGGGCATGCGCGTTTCGGAATTGTGCGCCCTGAATAGGGACAAAATAGACGTAAAAAGGGGAGAGATGTCTATTCGCGGAAAAGGGGGCAAGATAAGAGTGGTGTTCCTTTCGGACGACGCCAAAGATGTTCTCGGCCAATACTTGGGCAAAAGATCAGATGCCGACGAAGCTCTATTTATTCGTATTCCTCGTTCAAAAAATTTCTCAAAAGAACCTCCGGCAAATGCCGGACTGCGCCTGACTCCCCGCAGCATCCAAAGAATAGTCGGAAAATATGCCATCAAGGCCGGAATTATGGGTAAAAATGTCAGCCCGCATACTTTAAGGCATTCGTTCGCCACCGACTTACTCCGCAATGGC
Source organism: Minisyncoccota bacterium (assembly GCA_040899895.1). Taxonomy (GTDB): domain Bacteria; phylum Patescibacteriota; class Minisyncoccia; order 2-02-FULL-40-12; family GWA2-44-9; genus JACPAB01. Next base: position 1,201 of record JBBDZW010000003.1, on the reverse strand, counting down.
GCCGACATCCGCTCCGTTCAGGCTCTTCTGGGACACTCCTCGGTAACAACAACCCAGATATATACCCACGTCACCGATAAACAGCTTAGAGAAGTTCACGAAAAGTTCCACGATAAAAAATAAAACCGCCACTGGCGGTTCTGTTTTTAATTTTTCCGATTTTCATCGTTCTATATACCTGTTAAAATTGTCCGTGAACATGAGCGGGTCCACATTCGTTCCGTGAACCTTAATCATTAAATGCAGGTGCGGCGCCGTCCCTCTCGGAGTTGCTCCGGTCATTGCAATGACCTGACCCTTTTTTACTGTATCTCCATTTTTAATTCTGAACTGAGAAAGGTGAAGATATAAAGACAAAATTCCCGAACCGTGATCTATGACAATCATTTTCCCCTCTGTTCCTGGGAGAGAAAAATTATGGACTAAAAGAACTTTTCCTGAATTAATAGCCATCACCGGCAGGGGACTTCTGGCTCGTAAATCCACTCCGCCATGAGAAATTTTATTTTGAACCGTTATCTTTTTGGTGCGGGAATTATATGTCCCGTAAAGACGCTGGGTTCCGAACTGGTCCGTAACTTCAATCCTCTCTAGGGGCTCAATAAAATGCCCTTCCGTAAAATCACTCTTGGCTTCCGCTAAGGCGTAAGCTTTGTTTTTAATATCTGTTTCCTTGGCTCTTCGCTCCCGAATTTCCTTACTTGAACGTGGAAGCGGACCGGCATACCAAGGATTTCCAAAGTCCTTTGCAAGAACCTTAATGTGTGTGTAGTAAAAATCGTATTGAACAGGCCCTTTCTCGGAGTTTTCTACCAAATAAACGATATAATCGCCGGGTTCACGTCCAACTTCCACGCCAATGAAGGCGTAGCCTTCGTTGTTAAATTGATAAAGCTCGTCAAAGGCATAAATCATGATATCTCTGCCCTTCAGGTCTGGGGCTATCTTTACCATCAGAACATCGCCCTGATGAACAATGGAGTTGTAGTTCAATATGTCAAAGGTTCCAGCCAAAACAGAAACCGGTAGCGTTAAAACTAGAATCAACGCCAAGATTACTTTTTTCAAGGTACGCCTCCCAAATACTTGGATACGGCAACTCTACCTGAAATCAAAAACTCCTTCAAGGAGTTTTTGATTTGGTGCAGTATTCTTGAATTAGTCCGAACGCATTTTTCCGAAAAAATCCCCCCGCGAAAAT
>JBBDZW010000002.1:0-9098 GCA_040899895.1 Minisyncoccota bacterium | reverse complement strand
TGAAGGGCCATCTTGTGTGCATCTCCGCCGAAATCGGCGAGACCAGGCTCTCGATCCAACTTCTTTACTTTTGACTTCGCCATAATCCCTCCTTATGGGGTTGGCCTTACGATGCTCTCCTGTCCGACTGGAAAATTCCTTAATTCGCCTGATTGGCGTAAAGGCCGGATATGATTGATGCAGGAAAGAGCGGTTTATCAGCAATTTTATAGAATTGTTGGCAAACCGCTCTTTCCTGACAAGTATTAAAAGAACTTCAGCTTTTCTACCATTATATATTTTTATAAGAAAATGTCAAGGCCCCCTAAAACGGGGGCCAAAAAATTTTATTTTTGCCTTACTGGCGAAACGCCAAGGGCATCAAACTCAAACTTAGTTACCCTTGGTGACTGATAAGAATTTGTCGCTGGTCGTACTTCTCTGACACGGACCTTTTGGCCCTCTTGCAGAGCTTTCAACCGGTCTTTAGAGTCTATTTTCTTCCAGTGAATGCGTGCGTCTTTGTCTTTCATTGCAATTACACCGATTTGGTAAGCGAGATTATACCATTTGACGACACCGGTGTTGCCACGGATTTTCGGCGCTGGTTCCGATGGTATTTTCTGCCGGTCATCAAAGAGCGGAAGCATTTTTGGATTTAGAAAAAGACCCAGTTGCTCCAAAATCAACGGCCATTCCGAAGATTCAGCCCAATCGGGAAGACAAATTTCGCCGGATTGGTTTTGGCAAATCCTGCTCCCGTAAACCAGTTGGGAAACCAGAAAAAAGTTTGAAGTTCTTTCTTCTGAAATCTGGGTGATTACCCCGACCTCCCAAAGTTGTAATCTGTGGTCTGGGCTAACTTGGATAAACTTGACGTGGTTTTTCGGCCACTTAGTTGTCGGCAGTTCGCCACTGTTTTCGGAAGGGCTTACGGCCACATCTTTTATGTAAACCTGTTTACTGCCAACAATTTTTGACCTCATTAACACCAAGTCAAATTTTTTGTCGGAAAAAGGATTAGCTTTTGCTTTCAGAGCCCAATACAATCCGCCCGAGGGCGCAATCTCCAACCGGAAATTTTCTCTCAAATCCGAACCCAGATAACCGTCTCTTTCTGGTCTTAATTCATCACGTCCGTTATTATGGGTTACTCTTATCGTAGCTGGCAGTTGCAATTCCATTGTGAAAGAACCTCTCCAATCTTCAAAAAACTATACAACAATACGTTAATTAAGTCAAAAACAAAACGGCCCAATCACATGAGCCGTTTGTTTAGATAATTTTAAAATTTAAGTTCTATTCTATATTTACCCGGCAAAGCCAAGACCATCTTATGCTCTGGGACGTCTATGCTTACAATGGCAAAGTCATATTCTTTTCCGGTTTCAACAAGTTGCAGTGTATTTTGATTGTCGGCAACCGATTGTTCGCTTGGCATAGGAGCCGGAAGAAAGGCAATAATTTCACCAGGAAGTTCCACGAAAGCCCCGTTATTCCTTACTTTGGTAACTTTTCCTTTTACCGTTTGGCCTGACTGATATTCAATTTTTGTCCACGGGTCGTCTTTTAAGGCTTTGAGCGACAAGGAAATTCGGCCCCCATCCAAACTTACTATCTTGGCTTTTACTTTATCTCCTGGTGTCAGTATTTCTCTAGGATCTTCAATAAAACGCCAGTCAATTTCAGAGGAATGTATCAACCCGTCGAGCATGTCGCTTAATTTTACGAAAGCTCCGAAGTCGGTAACCTCTGTTATTTCTCCGTCAACAACTTCGCCAAGTTTAAGTTTGGACATCTCTCCTTTGGCCACCTCTTCCTGAATGGCTTTTTCCGATACGATGAGTTTATTTTCAGCTTCGTTGAAGTCCAATATCTTCACCAGAAAATCCTGGCCTTTGAATTTTTGAAGGGCCTGGACTATCTTGGCGGTATCTCCGCCCTCAACTTTTGGATAGTGTTCCGCCGAGAGCTGGGATAACGGTAAGAAACCCTGAACACCGCTTACCTCAACTATCAACCCGCCTTTGTTTATGTTCACAATCCTTGTTGTGATGACTTCGCCCTTGTCCCTTTTTTCTTTGATGTCCTGCCAGGCGGTTGTCATCTGGGCGGCTTTAAGGGAGAGTTCTCTATAGCCATCATTGTTTTCCAGTTCAAGCAGCATCGCGGAAACTCGTTCTCCGGCTTTTAGGGCTTTCATTCTGTCCGGGTTGTCATAGAATTCGCCAGGATAAACAATCCCGATACCAATGGAGCCAAGGTCAATAAAAACGTTTGCCTTAGAAGCGCTTATAATCTCTCCGTTTAGGAGTGTTCCCGGTTTTGGCAAAAAGAATTCCTCCTTTGTCAGGAGCTCTTTCATGGTCAGTGTATTGTTGGCGGTTAATTGCATTGCATGTGAAAATATACAGTAAAATGTTTAAAAAAGCAACTTTTAATAAAAACCCAAAAAACCTCCCCAATTTTATCAGGCTTCCGCTCGGACTATTTATAGCATCTTTTCCTAATTATCTCCGACCATCTGAAGACACCTCGGTCAGGCCATGCGGCTTATAGCCGTTCCTGACCACTCCAGATGGTTGCCCGGAGAAATAGCGTCAAAGATGCTGAAATAGTATCCGATTGTGCAGATTGATAAAATTAGAGAGGTTTTTTGGGGTTTTTATGTGAGCTATTTATAGATGAAGGTCCCGTACTTCATCATCTGTGCGGGGCCTTTTTATTTTTATAAATTCAAAGAACAAAGAATTTGCCGCCAAGACCGAAATTCGTTAATTGCGTGAAAATAACATACTAATTCAATGACCTAGTTGACTGGGTCATTGAAAACCTCAAAACCCATTCTCACTTCGCAGACCGTCTTTTTTCGAGGGTAACACAATGCTTAAATTAATTGAAAATTTGCTTATTCAACAAATTTTAGCCGGAAAATCCTGAGGCTTGGCGAAGGAGGAACGGATGCTAAAATTTGTTAAGCAATATTGAGGTTAATTTAAGCATTTGTCCGAAGAAAGAAAGTAGGTCTAGAAGTGGGGATGGTTTTGGGGGTTTTGTTGTTGATTTTTGATTAATTTTTTGATATACTTTGTATATGACTATCATGTGGTTCGGTCAAAGTTGCTTCAGAATAGAGACCAAAGAGGGGAGCATCCTTACGGACCCCTTTTCAGGGGAAATAGGGTTAAAGCCACCCAAGATCAAAGACGATTTGGTTTTGGTGAGCCACGACCATTACGACCACAATAATGTTGAGGGTGCCCCTTCACAAGCGTTTGTGATCAGGAACCCCGGCGAGTACGAAAAGAATGGTATCGCGGTTCTTGGTTTAATGTCTTATCACGACAAATTGGAAGGAAAAGAGAGGGGTTCCAATACAATATATATAATTAAAGCTGAAGACATGACAATATGCCACTTGGGAGATCTCGGCCAAGAAAAACTGGACGAGAAGCAGGTCCAAGAGATAGGGGATGTGGATATTCTGATGGTGCCCGTCGGTGGAAATTATACAATTGACTACAAGGAGGCAACAGAGGTTATAAGCCAGATAGAGCCGAAAATAGTTATTCCCATGCATTTTAAAATTAAAGACTTGAAAAGCGACATTGAAAGCGCCGATAAATTTGTGAAAGAACTCGGCCTCAATCCCGAGAAGGTAGATAAATTCAAGATAACTAAGAAGACATTACCCGCTGAAGAGGTTAAACTTGTAATGTTCAACATATAAAATGTCTATTCTAGAAAAAATACACGAACAGCCTCAGCACATCCGAGAAATAATGTTTGGACTTTCCGTTATCACCACAGTTTCTTTGGTTGGGGCGATTTGGTTTAAAGATTTTCGGGGGGATATGTATGCTTTGCTTAATCCTGAAGAAGTTGAACAAGAAAGATTTTTGGCTCAAAGTAATAGCGAGTCTTTGTTTGCCACTCTTGGTAAAACCTTCGGAGATATGAGCTCGATACTCACGAATTTTTGGGGCTCCGCCGACCCAAGCAGCAAGGCCGAAGTCGGGATTGAAAATAAAACCGAAAATAAGGTATATTTACTTCCTCTATCGGAAGAAAAATAGCTAAGAGACGAGAGTCGAGAGCTGATAGCTCAAGTCCCTAGACTCTAGTCTCTGAGCTTTTTATTTATGACAACAGGCATCAAACCAAGAGAAATAACCGAAGAAGTTCAGCAGTCGTATTTGGAATACGCGATGAGCGTTATTGTTATGCGCGCTCTGCCTGATGTCAGAGACGGGTTAAAGCCGGTGCACAGGAGGATTTTACATACTATGAATCAATTAGGGCTAAGGCCCAGTTCTAAATTTGTAAAATCAGCCAGAATAGTAGGGGAATGTTTTGTGGAAGATACCCTGGTCTCAACCTCCGCGGGCTTGAAGTATATCAAAGAGATTAAGGTGGGTGACTATGTTTATACTCAAACTGGCCTTAGGCCAGTTCTCAATCTTTTTGTAATGCCCCAGAGGCCCTTGCTTAAAGTAACTTTATCTAATGGCAATTCAGTCACTTGTACTCCATCTCAGCAACTCAAGGTTTTTGATCAAAAAGGCAACTACCATTGGAAAGAAGTAAAAGATATCCAAGCTGACGATTGGGTAGTTTTAAAATCAGCTTATCCTGAAAGTATTTCGCCTGTAAAACTATCTAGGTTTGGTAACAGTCGCAAACATCTAAACAAACGCATAGCTTATTTACTCGGCCTTCTGGTTTCTGACGGTTGGATAACCAGAGATTACGGAAGCAGAAAAGATAGACGAATAGGTTTTTGTAGTGGTGAACGCTCTGTCACAGAACGCGTGGTAAGATACCTGCAAGAAGAGTTTGGTTATGAACCAAATATCGAGGAACACAAATACAAAATTAAATTAAAAAACGGAGAGGTGAAAAATCAAATCCTCTTCCGCGTCAGAATTAATCGAAAAAAGATAAACCACTTCTTAATAAAAGAAATGGAGATCCCTGAAGATTTTCAGGCCCCCACCAAGTTTATTCCTTCTAAAATATTGTGTTCTCCGGAAGAAGTGATCTTCTCTTTTATTTCCGGTCTGTTTGATGGTGACGGCAGTGTGGCCAAAAGGCGTGCCGTCTTTGTGTATACTTCGGTTTCTGACAAGCTAATTACTCAACTCCAATTATTGTTGCAACATTTGGACATCTTTAGCCAAAAATATACACAGGATCATAGGGGCAACCGCGGATTTTTAGCGGTAAATAATAAAAATCACCCCCTGAAACACAATTATATTTCTCGAACCTTAGAGATATCTGGCTGGGAAGCAAAAAAACTGGCCACGAGCTTGTCTTTGGCTTCTGTAAAAAAACAATTGCGTTTGAGTAAAATAGTTGCGATGAGCCCCGGTCGGCTTTGGTCTAATTTTGATTTAATGCCTTATGGTAGCAAGATGATTTTTAATGAGCTTTCGAAGCTTCACTTGGGAAGCGGTTGGTATCGGGGATTAGACGACACCAAGTTTAGAATGGGGATTACTTATCAAGGGGGCGGTAAGCTGCGTTACAGCAGTGACTTGTTGGAAAAACCGCTTCGTTTGAAACAAATTGAGGAGTTCGGGATTAGATATAAGTTAAAAAAGTTGGGGTCAATTCTAAGCGAAAAATTAGAAGAAATTTTTAAAAATAATATTAAATTTTTAAGAGTCGAAAAGGTAGAGAAAATCGATTCGGCTGCGACATACGATATAGAGGTTGAAAATGACCACGAGTTTACGGCCAACGGAATCGTGGCTCACAATTGTATGGGCAAATATCATCCTCATGGAGACACGGCAATTTACGACTCTTTAGTCAGAATGGCTCAGGATTTTTCTCTTCGCTATCCTCTTATACGGGGTCAGGGCAACTTCGGTTCGATCGATGCCGATGCAGCTGCAGCCATGCGTTATACCGAGGCCCGTCTTACTCCAATTGCAGAGGAATTATTAGCCGACATAGACAAAGATACGGTGAACTTCCGCGACAATTACGACGGCTCTCACAAAGAGCCCGTCGTTCTGCCAACTCGCATTCCGAATCTTTTGATAAACGGTTCAATGGGAATAGCTGTTGGTATGGCGACAAACATCCCCCCCCATAATCTTGGGGAGGTTTTGGATGCAATGATGCATCTTATTGACAACAAGGAAGCCGACTTAAAAGATCTTCTCCAGTTCGTCAAAGGCCCGGATTTTCCAACTGGTGGAATAATTTACAACGAAAAAGATATTGCCAATGCCTATGCAACCGGCCGTGGTCCGCTTTTGATGAGAGGTCAGGCCGATATAGTGGAAAACAAGAAAGGGTTTCAAATAATAGTCAGCGAAATCCCCTACCAGGTTAATAAGGCTGAATTGATAAAACATATCGCCGACTTGGTCATGGGAAAAGATAAAAAAATAGATGGGATTAAAGATGTCAGAGATGAATCGGACAAAGACGGGTTAAGAATAGCAATAGACTTGAAACAGGATTCTTTCCCCCGAAAAGTCCTGAATCAGCTTTTCAAATACACGGAACTTCAAAAATCCTTCCATTTTAATATGCTTGCCTTGGTTGACGGCATCCAGCCGCATATCCTGGGGCTTAAGAGTTTGCTTGAAAAATTCATTGACCATCGCCGGGAAGTTATCGTTAGGCGAACAAAGTTTGATTTGCAAAAGGCCAAGGACAGGGCCCATATTTTAGAAGGATTAAAAAAGGCTCTGGACCACATTGATGAGATAATCGCTATTATCAAAAAGTCAGAATCCAAAGAAGATGCTTTTAATAATTTAATAAAGAAATTTAAATTTTCCGATAAGCAGGCCAGTGCAATTTTGGAAATGCGTTTACAGGCTCTGGCCGGGCTGGAAAGAAAAAAAATAAACGACGAACTTAGGGAAAAACTAGAATTAATTGCTTATTTAGAAGATCTTTTAGCCAGCCCAAAGAAAATTCTTGGCGTTATCAAGGATGAGTTAAGGGAGATTAGGGATAAATATGCCGATGAAAGAAGGACAAAAGTTGTAAAATCAGCTTTGAGAGAAATAGGTGAAGAAGAGTTAGTTCCCGAAGAAGATTCCCTTTTTATGATTACTCGCGGCGGTTCTATAAAAAGAATGCCTCCGGAAGATTTGCGATCTCAAAAAAGGGGAGGTAAGGGCTTAATCGGTATTGCCACGAAGGAAGAAGATGTTGTTTCCCAATTCTTTATGGCTAATACGCACGACAATCTTTTGTTTTTCACTAATTCCGGAAAAGTATTTCAAACCAAAGGATATGAAGTTCCGGAATCTTCCCGCACATCTAAAGGCAAAGCGATAGCCAACTTTTTACAGGTGACTTCTTCTGATCTTATCACTGCGGTTATCCCTATTCCAAAAGATAAAAAAAGCAGCAGATACCTGTTTATGGCTACGGCAAATGGAATTATAAAGAAGGTTGACATTGACGCTTTCTCTAATGTAAGAAAAAACGGTTTAGCCGCCATTAAACTTAAGGGGGATGACGAACTTGGCTGGGTTCTTACAACATCGGGAGACGATCAGGTTGTTTTGGTGACTTCCGGCGGAAATTCCATAAGATTCAAAGAAAAAGATGTCCGGCCCATGGGTCGCGGGGCCTCCGGAGTTTTTGGGATTCGCTTGGATAAAGGAGAGAAGGTTGTCGGGGCGGATGTTGTTCCTTCCGGCGCTGAAAAAGGTTTGCATTTGCTTGCGGTTATGGGAAACGGTTATGGAAAAAGAACCGATATGAGATTTTATAAAACGCAGTCTCGCGGTGGAAAAGGAATAATGACCGCTAAGATAACTCCAAAAACAGGAAAACTTGTTTCCGCTCACATTACTTCCGAAGAAAACAAAGAGCTTATTGCCGTATCTCGCAAAGGCGTAGTTATCCGTACTTCTATTGAAAGCATCTCAGTTTTAGGACGAGCAACCCAGGGTGTTCGAATAATGAGAGTCGAATCTGGTGATGGTTTGGCCTCGGTAGTGGTGGTATAATTCAGTCATGAAAACCGCCGGCGAAATAATGACTCGGAATGTTATCTCTCTTGAGCCGGAGACGCCCCTGATAGAAGCGGTAAATATTCTCCTCGAAAATGGGTTTAACGGACTTCCTGTGGTCTCGGCTGGAGTTTTAGTCGGCATAATCACCGAATACGACATGGTGACTAAGGGTTCGGCCGTTCATATTCCCACTCTTATCAAAATGTTCGGCGCCCTGGACCAAAAATACGGAGCCGAGCTCAAAGAACAGCTGAAAAGCATTCTAGCAATGAAGGTGGTTGATGTGATGAACCAAGAACCGCTGACCCTGACCGAGGATGCCGATATTCTGAGAGTTGTGGATACTTTTAGCCAGCACCACAAAGTGAATCCGATTCCTATCGTTAGCAAGGATAATAAGCTCGTCGGTATTGTGAGTCGCTCGGATATGCTCAAATTCCTCGGAGATGCCCAGCTGTCTTTCGATAGCGTTAACGAGCAGGAAGTTGACAAGAACATCGATAAGTTCATAAAAAACTTTCAGAACAAATTCGTCCTAGTTAGAAAGTCTCGGACCAGGTTGTGGCTGTTGGCCAGTTTATTATTTGCGTTTGTGGGTTTCCTGATTGCGTGGTTCATGATTTTGAGAGTCAATTTTTAACTGCTATAATTCAAGCACCTAGAAAAGGTCGATTCTGAGGCTAATTTAAATGATCCAAAAATAATAATGATAGGAGAAAATATAGTTTGGGGAAATTTGTGGTCTTCTTCTGGCAAGTTCAAGATGAATATTGTCTTGGTCGGACTAGGCATTTACGCTCTTTCCGGTTTAGCCCACATGGCAACCACGAAAGGTTTCATCTCTACCTCCCAGTCGAAGGCTTATATCCAGCAGCAGGAGGCGGCGGGAGAGTCCGGCTGGAACAAATTCTTCAAGCCGGTCCAGTGGGCGGTTTCCGCTCTTTCCGACTAAGGAGTTTGGAAAAACTAAAATACAGCCCTCAGGCTGTATTTTAGTGGATAACTTCCGCGTCTTTCTCTGTTAAAATTTAAGTATGTCAATTAATGAGCCCATGGGGCAAATTTTAACTTCGGCTGGAACCGGTGGTTTTATGCGTCCCGAAAAAATTGTCGGAGAGTTTG
>JBBDZW010000001.1:0-9715 GCA_040899895.1 Minisyncoccota bacterium | reverse complement strand
GTTTTCTTTTGTTAAATCCGGGTTCTGGGTCGGCACAGGTTTTTTGGTGGCAATAGGCTTAATAACCATGCTTCTTGATCTCATGTACGGCGAGATAATCTTGAGGACCCAGCGGCTTCACCAAATTACTGGATATACAGAAAAATATCTCGGAAGTAATTTTAAAAAAGTTATTTTTTTCTCACTGGCCCTTACTTTTTATTCGGCTCTTTTGATATATACTATTCTCGCCGGAGATTTTTTGAGCAATATTTTTTCTTCTGTTTTCTATTTTTCTCCCACCTCGTACAGTCTTAGTTTTTTCTTTTTCGCGTCTTTGCTGGTTTTGGCTGGGATAAAAAGATTTTCTTGGCTGGAATTCATCTTGGCCGGTCTTTTTTCCCTGGTAATAATCGCTATTCTTGTTGTTGGCTGGCCGAAAATAGACTTTGCCAATTTTTCAGGAATACAGCCGGAATTCTGGTTTTTGCCTTACGGCATACTTATTTTTGCCTTTGCCGGTTTTTCGGCTATTCCGATTCAAAGAGAGTTGCTGGGCGAACAAGAACATCTATTAAGAAAGGCCATAATTTTTTCCGTAATTTTTGTTGGTATACTATATTTTATTTTTTCTTTCACCGTTGCGGGAATTTCCGGGGATGTTACTACTCCGGATGCGGTATCAGGTTTATACGAGTTTCTTGGGTGGAAAATAGTTTTCCTGGGTTCGTTATTCGGTATTTTTGCCGTTAGCACTGCTTTTTTTATGTTGGGTTCCGCGTTTTTGGAGACATTCGTCCTGGATTATGGACTTTCAAGAAAATCTGCTTGGCTTCTGACTGTTTTCCCGCCACTCTTGTTGTTTCTCGGCGGTTTTAGGGCTTTCATTGATATTATGAGCTTGGCCGGTTCCGTGGCCATTGGCCTTGAGGGAATAATCCTTATCCTTGTTTATATAAAATCCAAATCAAAAGGCGACCGGGTTCCGGAATATAGCTTGGAGCTTCCTAAAATTGTTTACTATTTCCTGATGCTTATATTTTTATCGGGTATCGTTTATGCGCTATTTGTCGGGTAGATTTATTTTTTAGAAATATAAAAACGACCCCGTAAGATCGTTTTTTGTAACCGATAAAATTTTTATCTATTCCACACAACTGCTGTGGCATTATCTTCTAACCCTCTTTTTTCGGCCCAAGCCATCAATGTGTCTGCGGTTGCTTTACTTTTTGCGAATTTTTTCATCTCCTCCAGCAGACTTTTGCTGTTTTTGTGACTCGGATCAAAGAGGCCGTCGCTGGCCACTAAAACCCAAACCGGATTATACACGTTGTATGTTTCCGGCTCTCTTGAGAGAATTCTGCCCAAAAGCACATCTCCAAGCGCCCGACTCATTTGTAATCCTTGAGTACCCAAGTCACCGTCATTAATCCAAATATAGCCCCCGCTGTATTCACCCCCTCTTTTGATAGCCGCTTCTCTTTCCTCAATGTTGGTCCGCACATTATGTTCGGGGCTAATATGAAGTTGTCCCTTATCGTCCAGTATGACCACAGGAGAGTCGCCCAAGATTGCAACGGATGCCGTGTTTTGTTTTTCGGAGATTATCACGCCCGAAAACGTTGAACCAGTTTTGTGCTGGCGCGTGGCAGAGTTTAGGTTTACGACTAGTGCGCGTAAGCTGTGTTTGGGAGTTCCTTTGTCGATGGGCATCATCCTAAAAATGTTCTTTTCGCAAAAATCAGCGGTATCTGCTCCGCCATGCCCATCCATAATAGCCAACAAGAGCCATTTTCTGTCTGGGATATAGGTTTCATAATGTCTGTCTTCTTGGTATGGTCTCGGTCCTTGTCTTGCGACAGAGGTAGGAGAATTCATAACTATTCCTTATCCTTTTGTTAATGTTCTGATTTTAGCCTACAAAACATAAGATTTTCTGTCAATTTTGGATTAAAATTTCAACCGGAGACGGCCGTTCCCAAGAAATGTTATAATATTTTTTGTGGTGACCCTAAAGAAACTGGAACAATTTTTATTCTTTCTTCTCCTTTTCTCCATCCCTTTTCAGACACGGAAAATTTTATGGCAGCAGAGCTGGTATTTCAACGAATGGCAGAGCATCAGCATATATGCAACTGACATATTGTTGGCGCTTTTATTTGTTTTCTGGGTTTGGAATTACTTTGGCGCTTGGCAAAATCCAAAATCCAAATTACAAATTACAAATAAATTCCAAAGCCTAAAATCCCAAATTCAAAACCCGGATTTTTATTTAATACTTTTTGTTGTCATTGCGGCTCTTTCTGTCAAGAACTCTTCAAGTTACGTTTTGAGTGCTTGGAGCGTCATGAAGCTTATAGAGTTCACGCTTTTTTACTTTTACCTTAAAAGCTACGCGGTATATAAGTTCGGTTTTTCGAATATTCTCATGGTCATTATTTTTGGAGGGTTGTTCCAGGCGGTTGTCGCCGTTTCGCAGTTTCTTACCCAGTCGGATATTGGATTGAGGTTCCTGGGAGAAAGTATCTTAGGCAAAGATATGGCCGGCATCGCTTCTTTTTATAATTTGCACGGGGAAAAAGTCATCAGGGCTTACGGCACGACCCCTCACCCGAACATTGCGGCCGCTTATCTTTTTCTCGCCATCTTTGCTTGCTATGCTCGCCTGCCTGCCGGCAGGCAGGTGTGGTTCTATAAAAAGGTCAGATACGAATATCTTTTTTGGACAGGATACGCCCTCCTCCTTTTCGGTCTCTTCTTCACTTTTGCCAGGGTGGCCGTTTTCTTGCTGGGGGCGAACTTCGTCATTAGGGGCAGTTTGCTTTGGTTCAGGTTCAAAAAAGTTTTCTGGCGCGGCAAACCGTTGAAGGTTGTTTGGGTAACGGGCCTGGTCATATTGGCATTCGCGGTATTATACTGGCCCGAGGCGCTAAGCCGGGTCAGAATATCGGGCGACGAAGAAGCTGTCCAGCTTCGAATATTTTACGGCAAAGAAACCCTAAAAGCTGGTATTAATTGGCTGGGTGTCGGTTCGGGAAACTTTTTAAATTGGCTCATGGCCGAGGACCCGAATTTGCCTCGGCATCTTTACCAGCCGGTCCACAATATTTATTTATTGATATATTCCGAGACGGGAATCCTGGGTCTCTTCTCTTTTTTTCTGTTTCTTGTTTTTTTGGTCAGGGAATTTATCCAAAGGACCAAGCTGGAAAGATTTCACCATTATTCCGTGCTGTTGGTCTTTTCATCGTTCTTGTTCATGGGTCTTTTTGACCATTTTTTGTGGACCCTTCAGCAGGGGAGGTTTCTTTTCTGGCTGGTCCTGGCCATGGTGGCGGTTGACCCCGTAGTGAATTTTCCGAAAGGTCCGACAAAGTCGGACCTAAAGCCGGAGGCAATCGGAAAATCTATTACAGGGTTGAAGAAAACGACGACATAAATTAGTATAGTGATTAATACCTAATCATATGTTGGACAACCGCACAGAGTTACTAAAGAAGATCAAAGAAGAGGTGCTGGATCTCAAGGGATCGCCTCTCTACAAAGAAAGGGTCAAGAACGGCGTTTTTTCAGTCGTAGGCGAGGGAAGTCATAATGCCAAAATAATGTTCGTGGGCGAAGCCCCGGGCAAAAACGAAGCCAAGACCGGCCGGCCGTTCTGCGGCGCGGCCGGCAAGCTTCTTGACGAATTTCTGGCTTCGGTCAGTATTCACAGGCTGGATGTTTACATTACTAACATCGTAAAAGACAGGCCGCCCCTCAATCGTGACCCCTTGCCCGAAGAGATAATGATTTACGGCCCGTTTCTGGACAGGCAGATAGATATCATCCAGCCGGAAGTGATAGCCACTCTCGGCCGGTTCTCAATGGATTATATAATGCGGAAATTTGGTCTTGAGTCACAACTTAAAACAATCAGTCAAATGCACGGAAACATTATTGAAGCCGATGCTTCTTATGGTAAAATTAAGATCATACCTTTATTCCACCCGGCGGCTTCTATTTATAACAGAGAATTAAAAAGTACTCTGGAAAAAGATTTCCAGATTTTGAAAGAGTTCAGGTTGGGTAATTAAATATGGAACCCGTTCTACAATTTATTCAAGAGCATTTGCCCGCTCTTATCGAGCATAAATATTTATTCATTTTTCTGGGCGTTGCCATAGAGGGCATAAACAGCACGATCTTGGCCGGATTTTTGGCTTCTATCGGAGCCGTCGCCGTGTGGCCCGCTTTTCTTCTGGCCATTGTTGGACAGATAATCAATGCTTTTGCTTGGTATGCTGTCGGTTATTTTGCGGGTTCAAAACCAATAGACAAATGGGGGCGCAAGGACGAGAAAAGCCGTAAGATAATAGAAAAAGTTGAAGAGTATTTTCACCGATACAGCGGCCGGGCTATTCTTTTCGCGCACCTTACCTGGTCCCTGACCATCGCGACCATGATCACCGCCGGTTCGTTCAAATATAATTTAAAGAAATTCGCTTTTTATAACATCGTTGGTTCGACTGTCTGGGTTGTAATGATATTCTTCCTCGGCTTCTTCTTCGGTCAAAGCTACAAGTTCTTTTTCGAAATCTTAAAGAACCTGTTCCTTTTGTTCGCTTTTCTGGGCGGAGTCATTGCGCTGGCATATTTCATCAAAAAGATATTTGGAGGTATATTCATACGCTCGCTTTTTCTAAGGGAACATTGGGACAAATTCAGCCACAACGTTAAAGACAAAATAGATGAAATATTCTCCGAAGATATTGAAGATAAGCGAAGGCACTAACCTAAACGGAACCACGTCAAATCCTGCTGGATTTGCGTTCTTTCTCGGCCCGGCCGGCCTGCGAACGTTCCTTTTTAGGTTAGCGCCTCTCGCTTATCTTAGTCCCCTGTGGATTGTCGATTTGGGGTTAGTATGGTAGTATTTTAGGTACAAATGAATCCCGTTAGAAGTTGCCCTAACGGGTCCCGTACGAGACAGAGGCGCTGTGAGCCCTCGCGGTCTCGTTCGGGACGGGTTAAACGAGTTAAGTAAAATGCCAATATATAACAATAATCGTTCTGCGCATGAACCGGTCGTTCTCGGACTGCGCAGCAGCGACTTCTAACGGGATGAATACTAAGAAAATAGCTTATTTTCTCATTTTATCGTTGCTGATCGGGGCAGCCGTCTCTGGGACGCCTGCTTTGGCTGCCGAAGACAACGGCAACAGGTATCTGGTCAAATCAAGTTCAAATTTCTGGAAAAAGTCATTCACCGTCCGGCACAATTTTGACAACGGCTTTACCGCCGACCTTTCGGATTTTCAATTACGCTTGGCCAAGATATTCGGCGTGGAAATAGAGCCGGTTCGGAAGGCCTATATTCTGCCGGCGGGCGAAGTCGCCGTTGCGGCACTCAGGGCGGCATCAAAAAGACCCGTTCCGTCCGAACAGGTGCCGTGGGGCATTAAAGTCGTATACGATGAGCCAGTTTTGGAAAAGACCAGTGGCGGCGCCGAAGTGAAAGTAGCAATTTTGGATACCGGTATCGTCAAGACCCACCTCGATCTCAAGAATCGAGTGAAGGACTGTAAGGATTTTTCGTCCAACCGCGCTCCTCTCGTTGACGGCAAATGCGACGACAAGAATGGCCATGGCACTCACGTGGCCGGCATCATAGCCGCCGACGGTGGTTCTGACGGCAAAGGCCTTTACGGTATGGCTCCGGAGGCCAATATTCTCGCTTACAAAGTATGTTCGGACAGCGGGTTGTGCTGGGCCGATGATATTGCCGTGGCCATCCGCGCGGCGGCCGATAATGGTTCCAATATAATCAACATGAGCTTGGGTTCCGATGCCGAAAGCCCGCTCATATCGGATGCTGTATCTTACGCGGCTTCCAAAAAGGTCTTGATAGTTGCCGCGGCCGGCAATGACGGCCCTTATGTCGGCAGTATCGATTATCCGGCCGCAAGCTCGGCTGTGGTTGCTGTCGGTTCCGTTAATTCGTTTCTTGAGGTTTCCGATTGGAGTTCCCGGGGCATAAACCTCACGACCGAACCCTATGTGGATGAGGACCAGGACATCGAACTGGCCGCTCCGGGGGTGAATATAGAATCGGCTTGGAAAGACGGCGGATATGCCATTTTGTCGGGTACTTCTATGGCGGCGCCCCATATTTCAGGTTTAGCGGCTAAACTCTGGCAGAAGGATGCAGAGGACCCGGCTTCAGCTACCAGGGATTTGCTTCATCAGTTCTCAGTAGATCTTCAGCCTTTGGGCGATGATGATGCTTCCGGATGGGGAATGCCCCGACTGTAAGTTAAGAATTTAAAGTGAAAAATTAAAAATTTTTGTCCGCCTTTGGCGGATTAGTTTTTTAATTTTAAACTGTAATTTTACATTTTTCATTTTTAATTTTACACTTAGCGTATGCGCATCAACCATGTAATTCGCACCCTGGTCATATCGGATTTTTTTATTAATTCCGGATTTTCCATTTTTGGTCCGGTTTTTGCGATATTCGTCACTAAGCAGATTGCAGGCGGCTCACTTGAGGTCCTTGGTTTTGCCGCCGCTATTTTTCAAATTTTCAAATCTGGTCTCCAAATTCCCATCGCCAGATATTTGGATAAGAACCACGGCGAGTATGACGATTTTTATTCCATGATCTTCGGAACCGCTTTGGTGGTCATGGTGCCTTTTGCCTATATCTTTGCTTCAACCGCAAACCATATTTATATTATCCAAGCCATCTACGGCATTGGCGCGGCCTTTACCATTCCTCCTTGGTACGCGATATTCTCCCGCCACCTGGATAAAATGCAGGAGAATGTCGAATGGTCAATGGATTCCATCGCTATCGGGGTCGGCGCCGCCACATCGGCGGCCGTGGGAGGCATCCTGGCCCAGAAATTCGGCTTCCAACTCGTATTTATTATCGGGGGCATGTTGGCTATTTTTGGCGGTATCCAGCAGTTAAGAATTTTTAAGGACCTCAAAGACAAGGTTCCAAGAGGAGTGGTAAAACCTTTGCCTGACAGAACTACGTCTTAATTATTTCTGCGGACAATGAAGTGGCCGAAAAATTTAAGAAAGTCCCATTAGAGTTTTTCTATTTCTTTAAGATCCTTATCGGGCAGATAAAGAAGGATGATGCCGACGACTATTCCGCCAATGGCGGTGTAGGCGTGGTTGTTTTCAAAAAAAAGCCAGTCTATTCCATCCAACGAGTACCAAATTCCACGCCAGATAAATACCAGCGACATGACGATGGTAATATTTTTTAGAAAATACAAACCAAGATTTCTTTTTATCATAATATCTTAATTATACTCAAAATAGATTTAAAAAAAAGAGACGGACGAAGAAATGCAGGTCATTTCGGCCATCCTCCACATGTCTTTCAAGGAATGGCTCGGACTCGAAAATCAATATGCCTATGAATAAAAAAGAAATACTCGGCATTATCTTTCTGGTGTTATTTGTTATAGCCATGGTTTTCGTATCCAGGCGGTTTTACACGGATTCTGGGCGAAAAGCATATTTTTTGGAATATCGTTTTCCTGCGCATGGCTGTGCCGACCGATATCTTAAGCTATGCCATCGGTTTGTTCACCTCGGTTAAGACCGGTGTGTATGTGGCGGCGACATTTTTCGGCATTCTTCCGTTCGCATTCATCTTTCCGTATGCTTCGCAGGCCCCCTTAAGTTTCCAGATCTTGGTCGGCACGGTGGTAGTGGCAATGTTGTTTTTGGGCTACAAGAAGGTCCAACAGAAGAAAAGCCGTTAATCCTTGAGCTGTTTGCCAAACAAAAAAAAGACCGACATTTCAAGGGATAGAATACTTTTGTTTTTATGATTTCGGAGGTTTTGCCATAGACACAAGAAATAAGGTAGAATTATTGAAGGAAGAGATTGCTTTAGTTACCAGTTATCAGTTTCCAGTTTTCATTGATTTTATCAGTTTCCAGTTTTCAAATTGGAAATTGAACATTGAAAATTTATTGAAAATTGATAATTGAAAATTGCTATTTGAAGAGAATTCTTCTGTTAGGTGGCGGTTCGGGCGGGCATGTGTTCCCGCTTATTGCTGTTGCCGACTCATTAAAGGAACAGGCCATTCAAAACGGAATTCCTTTAGAATTGATGGTAATAGGCGAAGGGGACTTTTTGAAGAACGCTTGCATGGAACGGGGCCTGACATTCAAGCCCATTATGGCCGCCAAGGTCAGGAGATATTTTAGTTTGATGAATTTTTTGGATATTTTTAAAATTCCCGTCGGCATTCTGCAGTCGTTCTGGCATATTTTTTGGTTTATGCCTGATATTGTTTTTTCCAAAGGCGGATACGCATCTTTACCGGGAGCTTTTGTCAGTTGGCTTTATTTCATCCCAATTTATGCACACGAGTCAGATTCCGTACCCGGGTTGTCCAATAAAATAATTGGACGGATAGCTAGGGCGATTTTTACATCTTTTAAATCAACTGAAAAATATTTCAAGATTGGAAAATCATTCCAAGTTGGAAATCCGGTCAGAAAAGACGTGGTCTCGGCCGACAGGGCGCAATCGGCTCAGCTGCTGGGCCTTGGCCAGGATAAAAAAATCATTCTTGTGCTGGGGGGAAGCCAGGGAGCACAAAAAGTCAATGAAATAATACTAAACTCACTGGTGATGCTGGTTTCCAAGTTTCAGATAATCCACCAATGCGGACAGGGGCAATATAATGTGGTTAAAGCAGATTCCGACCGACTTATTAAAGAGGGCGAAGGCCATTACTCGGACAACATAAAGAGCAACTATAAATTATTTCCTTTTCTAGATTCAAAACAATATGCCGCGGCTCTTTCAGTGTGCGATGTGGTGGTATCAAGAGCCGGAGCCGGTTCCATATCGGAGATAGCTCTTGCCGGAAAACCCGCAATTCTGATTCCTCTTTCTACAAAAGCCAGTCGGGGCGAGCAGATAACCAACGCTCTGGAGTTTGCCAAATACGGGGCGGCATACATTGAAGAAGAAAATCTCACGCCAAATATCCTGATAAACCAAATTGAGTCATTGCTTGAGCCTGTTAAATACAAGGAAGTAAGTGAAAAAATTAAAACTTTTGCTTCACCTGATGCCGCGGACAAAATTGCCGCAACACTACTTAATGTCCAAGTTTCACAACAACAATAAAAAGTATTTTGAAAATGTAGTTAAGAACAACCAGCTGTCCCATGCCTATCTTTTTTCCGGGCCCGAGGGGGTAGGCAAAAAGGACTTCGCGTACGAATTGTTCCGGCTGGTGAACGGCCGCAATCCGGAAAATGACCCCGATCTCAAATTGCTCACTCCGCGTTTGGAAGAAGATGAAACCAAGATATCCATAAAAGACGTCCGTGAGCTCAAAAATTTTCTTTCGCTCAAACCATATTTCGGGCCGTATAAATTCGTGGTTGTTAACGACGCCGACCGGCTGACCGTTGAGGCGTCCAACTCCATACTGAAGCTTCTCGAGGAACCATCGCCGTTCTCGGTCATTGTTCTGGTAAGCTCCAAACCCGGACAGCTGCTGCCCACCATTTTGTCGCGGTGCGAGAATGTGAGATTTCTTTCTTCCGGCGCAAAGGTGCTCGATAAAGAAACGCTCAAGGCCATAGACGAGTTCGTGAAAGCGGCAAGGCAGGGAATTCCCGCGCGACTTAAATACGCGGAGAAGCTATATAAAGAAGAGGACTATCAAAAACTCGTCGTCGGTCTTATCCATTGGCTGCACGC